>JAITKL010000046.1 GCA_031278405.1 Endomicrobium sp.
ACCGTTTACAACTTCTTTTATGGGTCGTAATTTAAGTCTAGCCGTAACATCTCTCAAATTTTGAGAAGGTTTTATAAAAGACCTGCCTACATAATGATTTCTTACAAAACCGTTTTCAAGAAGTATATTTGAAGCTCTTGCAAAACCTAAAGCTGCATAATAACCAGTATCTGGAACATGCATAACAATGTCCGCTTTTATGCCTTTCATCTGCTTGGCAAGAAATTCGCCCATTTTCACTCTAGCTTCTTTTACAGTCTTGCCAAACATTATGCTATCAGGTCTTGAAAAATAAACTTGTTCAAAAATACAGGTATGTTGCTGCTTGGTTTTTTTATAAAAAAATGATTTTCTTATCTGTCCATTTTCTATAACAACAATTTCTCCGGGCATTATATCTCTTATATACGTACCGCCTATAACTTCAATTGCAGATGTTTCCGAAGATATTATGTAAGAGCCGTCTATCTTCCCCAAAACCAAAGGTCTAAAACCATTTTCATCTCTTGCACCTATAAGTGTTTTGTCTTTAAGAATAACAAGAGAAAAAGCACCTTCGAGTTTATGCAAAGATTTTGCCACAACATCGGCAAAATTTCCTTTAGACATAGCTATAAGATGTAATAAAATTTCCGTATCTGAAGTATGGGTGAATATAGCCCCTTTTTTAAGAAGCATTTCTCTTATTTTATGGAAATTTGTTATGTTTCCGTTATGAGCTACAGCTACATTTCCATGAATACAGTTTATCTGAAAAGGTTGTGCATTTATTAAAGAGCTTTTAGCAGAAGTGGTGTAGCGTACATGGCCAATAGCTACTGTTCCCGGAAGTTTGTTTAACAAAGTGTCTTCATTAAACAAAGTTGAAACAAGCCCCATAGACCTAAAAGTCTTCATTTTTTCTTTACTGCCGATAGTTATGCCTGCAGATTCCTCTCCTCTGTGTTGAAGAGTTATAAGACCGGCTGAAGCAAGCACCGCTGCATTTTCATTATTTTCTACGCCGATAATTCCACACATAAATAAAATCCTTTTTAAAGAAATAAAAAATGCCTAGCTAATACGCTTATAATGCAACTACATTAAATTGGTTATTATGTTTTATAAATTTGTAACTATCTCGCTTTATTATTAAGAGGTACATTTAAAGTATATTTTATTTATATTAGACTTAAAATAACGCTTATTCAAGTAAAAGAAAAATTACAAACTTATGCAATGATCTATACTTTGTAGCTCATCGTAAGAATCATAGGCTCTTAAATAAGCCGTTGTTTTCTCAAGATTTGTAAGCAACGAGCATCCGCATTTAACAGCTATTTTTCTTATTTCCGAATTATTGTGCAGTTCGTCAACGCTTAAATTTTTGTTTATGTTGATCACAAAATCAACCTTCCCATCTATTATTATATCTACTGCTCTTGGATTACGATTCCAGTGAACTGTCTCAACTTTATAACCTCTATCCTCAAGGAATTTTGCTGTCCCTCTTGTAGCGTAAACAGGAACACCGATTTTGTAAAGATTATCAAATACTTCCATAAATTTAATTTTATCTTTTTCTCTCCCTGTGCTTATTAGAATTCCCCTCTTTGGCTTTTTTATTTGCGTAGCTTCCATTGATAAAAGCATCGCATGGTCAAACTTATCACCCAAACAACCGACTTCGCCCGTTGATACCATTTCAACGCCTATTACAGGATCTGCCCCGTCAAGCCTTTGAAAACTAAACATAGACGCTTTAACGCCAACATACGGTATCTCACTTTCGTCAATCAAAATCTTTTTCACTCTCTCATTATTCATAACTTTACAGGAAAGCTCTGCTAAATTTACGCCAGAAACTTTTGAAATAAAAGGAAATGACCTTGAAGCTCTTGCATTACATTCTATTACCTTTACATCATTTTCTTTAGCTATAAACTGTATGTTGAAAGGTCCATTTAAATTGAGACCTTTTACTATTTTTCTAACTATATCTTTAATAATATTTACCGTATGGGTATATATTTTTTGCGAAGGGAAAACCATAGTAGCGTCACCGCTATGGACGCCTGCATTTTCTATATGTTCTGTAACGAACGACAATATAACTTCTCCACCTTTAGCTACTCCATCACACTCTATTTCTTTTGCATCAAGTATGAATTTTGAAATAACTACTGGAAAATCAGTCGAAATATCCTTCGTTAATGACAGGTAATGTTCCAAACTTTCTTTGTCGTTAGCAACGTTCATAAGTGTTCCAGACAATACAAAACTCGGACGTATAAGTACTGGAAATCCTACTTTTTCTATAAACTTTTCTATTTCGTCTCTGGAGACAGCTGAAATCCACTCAGGCTGATCTATGCCGAGTTTATCAAGCATTGCTGAAAACTTCTCTCTATCTTCAGCCCCATCAACACTCTTTTGGCTATGCCCCAAAATATTTACTTTAGCTTCGCTTAAAGGTTGAATTAAATTATTAGGATTCTGTCCGCCCATACACGCTATAACACCCTTAGGATCTTCAATATCTATGATATCCAAAGCTCTTTCTGAAGACAATTCTTCAAAATAAAGTCTGTCAGAGGCACTGTAATCTGTAGAAACTGTTTCTGGATTGCAATTTATAATAACACTGTCGTTCTTTTTATTTTTGAAATAACTGCTTGTCATAACAGAACACCAGTCAAATTCCAAGCTACTGCCTATACGATAACTTCCGCTACCCAAAGTAATAACGCTTTTTGTGTTTTTCTTAGGAGCCACATCGCTATGGATGCCGTCGTATGTAAGATATAAATAATTAGATTTTGTTGGATATTCGGAAGACGTTGTATCTATTTGTTTTACAACAGGAAGAATGCCTAGTTTCTTTCTCAGTTTTCTTATGCCAAAAGACAAAGTTCGTATTTGTTTTATGCTTAATTTTGCTTGACCAGACAAACATGCCAAAAGGAAAATTTTTGTAAGCTGAAAATCAGAAAATCCTCTGGACTTTAGGCAATGCAAATGTTCTTTTGGAACTTTTTTATAAATATTATATATATCTTGAGCCGTAAACAAATCTTTTTTTTCAGAATGTTTTACAAAAAAATTAAATAATTCAGATTCAACTTTTGCCAAATACAAAATATGAGACAAAAACCAATAATCTATCTTCGTTTTTTCATAAACATATTCAATAGATTTTCCTCTTTTAAAAGTTTCGTAAATTGCAAAAACTCTTAAGTTTGTCGGTGACAAAAGCTCTTTATCAAGATCTTCTGATGACACATCTTTAAAAATATTTACGGTTATGCCATTTTCATTCTCATTAACCATTCTAAGAGCTTTTTGCATAACTTCGCAAAAGTTTCTGCCTATTGCCATAACTTCGCCGACAGACTTCATTTGAGTGCCTAAATTTTTAGAAACTCCCATAAACTTGTTTAAATCCCAACGAGGAACTTTTAAAGTAACGTAATCAAGCGAAGGCTCGTAAAATGCCGATGTTGTACCAGTAACAGGATTTTTTAGTTCCAATAAGTCAAAACCTATGACGATTTTTGTCGCTATATAAGCTATAGGATAACCCGTCGCTTTGCTTGCCAAAGCACTGGAACGAGAAAGTCTTGCGTTGATTTCTATAACGTAAAAACCGTAATCCTCAGGGTTTAGAGCATACTGCACATTGCACTCGCCGACTATATCAATGTTTTGCGCAATTTTAATGGCTGTGTCTCTAAGCATATTATTTTCTGTGTTATTTATCGTCTGACATGGAGCTATGACTATAGAATCTCCCGTATGTATTCCCATAGGGTCAAAGTTTTCCATATTGCATATTGTTATGGTGTTTCCTGTTTTGTCTCTCATTACTTCATATTCTATTTCTTTCCAACCATAAAGAGATTTTTCAATTAAAACTTGAGGAGAAGTCATTAACGCCGCTTGTGTAAGCCTTTTTAAATCTGCAGAATTTTTTGCAAGTCCACTACCTAGCCCACCCAAAGCAAAAGCCGAACGAGTAATAACAGGATATCCTATTTGCTCGGCTGTTTTTAAAGCTTCATCTACTGCAGAAACTGCATGACTTTTAGCTATAGGAACATTTATAGATTTCATTTTTTCCGCGAAAAGCTCTCTGTCTTCCGACAATTCAAGCGCGTTGACCTGCGTTCCCAAAACATTTACATTGTATTTCTTCAAAACACCGCTTTTTTCAAGGTCTATAACGCAATTTAACGATGTCTGACCGCCAAAACTTGAAATAATAGCAACGGGGTTTTCTATTTTAATAATTTTTTCAACCCAAAAAGAAGTAATAGGATACAAATAGACTTTTTTATTTGTACCCTTGTTAGTTTGAACCGAAGCAATGTTCGGATTAATAATTATTACTTCTAAACCTTCTTCTTCTAACGCCTTTACAGCTTGAGAACCCGAATAATCAAATTCCCCTGCTTGCCCTATAGACAACGCTCCAGAACCAAGGAGAATAACTTTTTGTTTTTTTCCATTTTTGGGCAATAAAAAATCTAAAATCGGCATATTTTTTACCTCTTTTTTAACAAACAATTTATAAACCGCTGGAAGTAATTTAAGTTATACAAATCATAATCCACATAAAACAAATATGACAAACCTATTACAAACCAAGCGAAAGGACTTATAAACTTATGTGCATAATGAAAGACTTGCCCATAGAG
>JAITKL010000014.1 GCA_031278405.1 Endomicrobium sp.
GTATGTATATAGCTTGTATAAGAGTTAAAAATATATTATTTACACTGTTTTTTGTGATATCTGCAGACAAAGAAACGGCTATAATAACATCCATTTTAAAAATTTTAGCTACGCCGACAGGTATATTTTCAGATAAACCGCCGTCAACTAAATAGCGCTGATTGTATTCAACCGGTTGAAAAATACCTGGTAGTGTAGAGCTGGCTCTTGCCGCAAAAGCTACGCTTCCTTCTCTAAGCAATATTCTTTCTCCAGTAATTAAATCAGTAGCGATGCACACTAAAGGAATTTGTAATTGATTGAAAGTTATCTCTCCTATTCTTGCATTTATAAAATTTTCAAGCTTTTTATTTGAAAGAAGGTGATCAGACAAAAGCATTTCTAAAAGAGATAAAGAGTTAAAATTTGAAATGTCTCCCACATCAAAACATTTTATATCATTTTGGAGATTTTCAAGAGATGCACCAGCACAGTATAAAGCTCCTGCTATAGAGCCAATGCTTGTGCCTACAACTAAATTTACAGGAACTCGTTCTTCCTGAAGCGCCTTTAAAACACCTATATGCGCAAATCCTCTTGCTCCTCCTCCTCCTAAAACCAAAGCAATTTTTGGCAGTCGCTTTTTTTCAACAAACATAGCTTTCCGCCACAAAACATCTATAAAAAAAAATTCCTCGTTAAAGCCCTCTACTTTGGCAAAGGAGGTGCAAAATGAAAACAATACAACAAAAATTATAAAAATAGAACTTTTAATAGGAATCAAGATCAATTCCTACGGCAAGTTCAAGATTGTAATAACTTCTATTTAAATTTCTTATCAATTCAATATCGTCTTTATCATAATGCCTTTTTCAATAATTCAGCGTTTATCGCACGTTTTCTCCAAAAGTTGTATTCCAAAAAGGACTTGCTAATGCTTAATCTTACTTCTCTTTCAGCTTTTGCTCTCGCCAAAACAGACTGTCTTTTTTTTATTTCGCCTTGTTTAAATTTTTGTAAATAAAGATCCTCCGTCAAAATAGGAATATTTGCATTTAAAGAAACATACCGCCACGTATCATCTTTAAAAAGTCTTGTTCCAAACCATTCTTGAGCAGCGCCTAACGTTATCCTCGGAAATTTTTGGAGAGAAAGCAAATTAAGCGACAAAGAATCTAATTTTTCTTGAGCCTGCAATGATTTTAGCTCTGGTTTAAACTGATACGCTAGGAATAAACATTTGTCAAAATCTAATTGTTTGATTTTTGGAATGGCTTTACCTGAGATTCTAACGATAGAATTAATATCTTTCCCTATAACGGCAAGTAAATTTAGAATTTCCTTTTCAAAAGATAATTGTTCTTCTATGCACTTTTTTCTCAAATTTTTGATATTTTCCAAAGAAACCTGCATCCTCCCGAGCTCAACTAATCTCAGCTTTGCAATATCTATTTCCAATAATTCTTTATAATACAAACATTCGTTAAAAACTAATTTGACATCATTTATTATTTTATTTTTAACAACGTCTCTTTCATTCTCAGTTTGTTCTTTATTTATTTTTGCAAGTTTGTTCGCGGTCTTTATTCTCCCGCCAGTGTAAACATTTAACCAAACTGAAAGTCTTGCAGAATAACGCAGACCTTCATTTCCGACAGGCAAAAGAATAGGCAGTATGGAGTTTTCTGAAGCAAGCGTCAAAACACCACTATTATTAAAATGGGAACAATTCAAGTTAAAATCAAAATTAGGAAAATATAAAATTTTAGATTCAATAATTTTTTGACTGGCAAAGTCAACGTGTTGAGAAGCTTCCAATATTTCAATATTAGACGACAAAGCTCTTTGTATGCTTATAGCTTCCGTCAAAACCTCTTCAACCATTTGAGATTGAGCTAATGACAAAAAAAAACAAATACAAGACATTAAAACAAAAATACAGACATTCTTTTTCATTTTAATCTTCGTTTAATATTTTCTATTTGCTTGATAATAGATTTTCTTGAAGTGGAACCGTAGGAATTTTTCATGTCAACAATATGTTTAGCGTCTAGATATTCAAAAATATCTTTTTTAAATATTGATGAAAATTTGTTGAATTCGCAAATGGATAGATCGTTCAAAGTTTTGGAATGTCTTTTACAATACAAAACAATATCTCTAACTATACTGTGAGCTGTTCTGAAAGGCACGTTATTTCTTGCAAGATAATCAGCTATCTCAGTAGCCGCTATGAAGCCTTTTTCAATGCTTTTTAAAGTATTTTCTTTAACAAACTTTAAACTTGCAATCATATCTTTCATTACTTCAAGACACATTTTTACATTGTCAAAAGCATCAAAAACAGGAGGTTTGTCTTCTTGCAAATCTCTATTATAAGCCAAAGGCAAAGATTTTACAATGGTAAAAAGAGCTGTTAAATCTCCAAAAATTCTTCCAGATTTTCCTCTTATCACTTCGGCACAATCTGGATTCCTTTTTTGCGGCATAATAGAAGAACCTGAAGTAAATTTATCATTTATGCTTATATAGCCAAACTCTGGATTCATCCATAAGATTATCTCTTCACAAAATCTTGTCAAATGCAAAGATATAACAGACATGCAGAAAACAAATTCTATCGCAAAATCTCTGTCGCTAACCCCGTCTAAAGAGTTTTCGCTTATATTTTTAAATCCTAAAAGTTTTGCCGTATAGAGCCTGTCAATTTTAAAAGATGTTCCAGCCAAAGCCGCGCTTCCCAAAGGCAAAAAATCAACTCTCTTATAACAATCTTTCAATCTTTCTTTATCTCTTTGAAACATATGCACATAAGCAAGGAGATGATGAGCGGCTAAAATAGGTTGAGCTGGTTGCAAATGCGTAAATCCCGGCATAATCACATCTATGCTATTACTTGCTTTCTTTACAAGTATTTTTTGGAAATCGTTCAACAGCTTTTCAATTGTTTTTGTTGCATCTTTAATATAAAGCCTTAAATCTGTAGCAACTTGATCGTTTCTGCTTCTGGCAGTATGCATTTTGCCGCCAACAGTGCCTATTTTGCGCATAAGTTCTTTTTCAACCGCAAAATGTATGTCTTCTTCTTTTGGAATTTTCCAACCTTTTTTAAAATCTTTCAATATAGACGCAAGTCCTGCGACAATCTTTTTACCATCATAAGAATTTATAATCCTTGTCTTTACAAGCATTTTGACATGAGCTATAGAGCTTATTATGTCAACTTCTGCAAGTCGTCCGTCAAAAGAAAAAGATCCAATAAACTGTTCAAAACTCTTCATTATTGCAAATCCATATAATTAGCTGTATAACTAAAATCAATAAACT
>JAITKL010000025.1 GCA_031278405.1 Endomicrobium sp.
AAACTAAATCAAATATCTGAACAGCAACAAAACAAAAAAATTAATATAATTCCGTAAATTATAACCGAGCTTACAATTAAATTAAGATTTATTCCTGAAAAAGAGAAATAAGTATTGACAAAAACAAATATTTTTATTATAAAATACTTTGGCTCTTAATTTTTACGGCTTTTTTACGACTTTATCATTTCCATAAATGTCGATTTCTTTAAATATTCTAAACTTTCTTTTTTTGTCAAGCTGTTTATATGACATTCCGAGAATTAATTTGCATTACTATCTTCAGAATTTATTTTTTAATGCTTTTAAGCTTCTTTGGTAAATTCTGCAAAATTATTTTTATATACGATGGAACTATGAAATTTCCATCAAGTTCCAAGTCTTATAGATGAAGCAAGTCTAAAATATTTTACTGCTAGAGAGAATAGTTGCCTAACTCTATTTGAATAATCTAAATGTCTAATAAAATATGCACGAGTCCCCATCTAGCTGTATTGTTTTTCCAAGTCGCGTACCTTTTACTCTTGACCATCCTTTTTCCTGTAAGAGACTAACCGTTTGAGCGGTATTTTGTTTATTTGAATGTATTATATATATTTTTGCATCTTTACTTTGCTTTGACAACCATTTTTGTAGCATTTCAAAATCTGCATGATCTGAGAACACGTTGTATCTCTTTATTTTCGCTGCAAGTTTCTTTAAACCAAAAAGCGGTTTTTTATTTCTTAAAAGAAGTCCTGCCGAGCTTTCAGGATCTACATAATGTACTATCATCACAAAAACATTTTTATCAGGCAGCATTATTGGCGCAAGTTGCTCAGATTTGCCTTTATCCATATCGCCACTTGATGAAAACAAAATCATCTGCATTTCGTAATTTCCTATCATCTGCAACCTTGTATTTTCTGGAAGAATAGATTTCTTTTGGTATATAGTCTCTAAAAACCACTTTCTTTGACTATATTCATGCTCTTCATCTTCTTTTCTTGAAACCTCTTTTTGATATAAAGCCGTTATCGCGTTTGCAGAAGGCGATACTGAATAAATTGGAAATTTTTTTGATATATACCCGTCATCCTGCATAAGTTTTAATTCATATAAAACTTCCTGTGTTCTGTTTAAAGCAAATGTCGGAATCCAAACAGTCTTTCTCGATTCCAAAGCATTTTTTAAATCTTTTCTAAATAATTCATATTCTCTGGCAATATTATGGTTAACTTTACCACCGTAAGTAGCTTCCATAAAAATCAAATCAACAGATTCTGGTATTTCAAATTCTCCATTAAATTTGGAATTCCCGCTTCCCAGATCTCCAGAAAAGAGAACTTTTTCTTTATCCGTGCTAAAAATAATGCTCGCAGAACCTGGAATATGCCCTGCATTTATAAATTTAGCTTTTAAACTGTCTGAAATTTTTATTTCTTCGTTATAGTCTGCGTTAACAAATTTTTCTGATATTTTTTCAGATTCTCTCTCACAGCAATTTTTGCACAATATAAATTTAACTTTTTCGTTTTTATCTAGATCTTTTAACAGCATTTCATCTTTTGAATAGCCTATTGATTTAATATTTTTCTTGCATTCTTCAGTCCAATGTGCAACTACAGTTCCATTCTTTTCTTCCACTTTCTCATATTGGCTTTCCGACCAAAACCATTTTCTTTTTATTAAGTCAAACCCACTCCTTTCTTTAAAAAGAGCAATTGTCAACTCTTTTGTGGCTTTTGTAGAGTAAATTTTACCTTTGAAACCTTCATATATAAGAATAGGAATTCTGCCACTATGGTCTAAATGTGCATGTGTTAAAAAAAGAGCTTTTGCATCTATAAGCTCTTTCTGAATTTTAAGATTTAAAGATTCTTCCGAAGCAAAGAGGTCTATGTCTTGCTCGTC
Source organism: Endomicrobium sp. (assembly GCA_031278405.1). Next base: position 1,894 of record JAITKL010000025.1, read on the forward strand.
ACTGCTGAACATAAAAAGACCGCAATCAATTATAATCTTTTCATCTCCCGTATCTAAAAGAAAACAACTACCTGAAACTGTTTCTGCAGCACCATAAGGCGTAACAGAAATATCCGCAAAAAGCGGCAATATAAAAAATAATATTACACATACGGCTGAAACTAATTTGTGCACATCTCCTCGCAACAAATCTTACTGAAAATACTAAGGAATGACAGCAACTAACTGATAACTTATCATACAATATAATATTATGATATATGTCGTCTTAGTCGATGGTGATAAAGCTTTATTCTACATTTTGTCTGGAGAAGAAATTCCGAGCAAACCAAGACCCGTCTGAATTATTATCATAACACCTTCAATCAATTTAAGCCTTGCACAAGCAAGAGCGGCGTCATCCGCCAAAACTCTACACTTTTCATAGAATTTATGATAACTGTCTGCAAGCTCTGTTAGATATACTGTAAAATGATGCGGACTCATTGTCTTTTCTGATAATGCCAACGTATCGCAAAATGCTGCAAGCTGCTTTATCAAAACTCTTTCTTCTTTTGAATTAAGCAAATCAAAATTTACTTTTTCATTATCGGTGGCAAGATCCGCTCTGTTTTTACTCTCTTTAAAAATAGAGAAGCATCTTGCGTTTGCATATTGAACGTAAAAAACAGGATTTTCGCTTGATTGTTTTTTAGCAAGATCTAAGTCAAACTCTAATTGGGAATCAGACGCTCTAAGCAAAAAGAAAAATCTGCAAGCATCTTTACCTACTTTGTCAACAATAGATTTCAATGTGATAAACTCTCCTCTTCTTGTTGACATTGCAACAGACTGACCGTCGTGCACAAGCGACACAGGTTGATATAAAATAATATCTAAATTCTTTTTGCTAAAACCAAGCATCTGAACGCACGCTTGAAGCCTTGCAATATAACCGTGATGATCCGCACCCAAAAGATTTACTAGTTTCTGAAAACCTCTCTCAAATTTATTCTTGTGATATGCGACGTCAGAAGCCAAGTAAGTGTATCTGCCGTCGCTTCTTTTTAAAACTCTGTCTTTATCATCTCCAAATTTTGTTGAAGCAAGCCACAAAGCATCGTCTTTTTCATAAGCATCACCTTTTTTAAGGAGATATTGACAAACTTTGTCAACTTCGCTTTTGCCTTCTTTATCCTTAACCACCACAATCCTCGTTTCAGAAAACCAATTGTCAAACTCAACAGCAAAATCTTTTAAATCTTCTTTTATTTTTTTTAGAATATCTTTTACAGATTCTCTTCTAAAATCTATTTCTTCAAAACTCTTGCCTTCTGCAATAAGCCTCTTGGCAATATTAACTATATACTCCCCTTGATAATGATCTGCGGGGAACTCAATTTTTTCGCCTTTTAGCTGCTTGTACCGAATTTCAACAGAATTCGCCAAAACAAGCATTTGATTGCCAACATCATTTAAATAATATTCTTTTGAAACGCTATATCCCAAATGCTTTAAAATCCTTGAGATAGAATCACCTATCGCCGCGCCTCTTCCATGTCCTATGTGCAGAGGTCCGGTCGGATTTGCCGAAACAAATTCCAACAAAATTTTTTCTTTGTTGTTTGCTACCATGCTTCCATATTTATTTTTTTCTTTAAGAATCGCTTTTAACTCTCTGTACAAAACATTATTTTTAACATGGAGATTTATAAATCCAGAACCTGCAATCTCAGCTTTTTCTATAAGATTTGGAAGTTTTTTAGATATAATGTCTATTATCTCTTGAGCTACAACTCTAGGATTTGTTTTAACTTTTTTAGCTATAAGCATAGCGACGTTGGTTGCAAAATCCGCGTCAATATTCTTCGGTGGAACTTCTACCGTAAAATTAACACTTTCCGTTATGCCCTTAGATTCTAAATATTCAGCGATTATACCGTTTAAAACAGTTGTTATTTTTTGTTTTATCATTTCCAAGTCTCATACTTAATCTTTGCCGGATCCCACTTATCTTTCGGTGGATTATTATCATCAGATTTTCCTATAACAACAAGAGAAAACGCTTTTATATTTTCAGGAAAATTCAAAAGTTTTTCTATTGCCTCCGACCTCTCTTTGTTTGAGTATATTCCACACCAAACAGATCCGTATCCTTTTGCCGTTGCAGCTAAAAGAATATTTTCAGTAGCTGCAGCACAATCTTGAGGTAAATAATCTTGAAAGACTAAATTTTTATCGCCAACAACTAAAATAGCCAAAGGTGCTTGTAAAATCATCTGAGCGGCCTGATGGACAACCGCGAGTTTTTTGTGAATTTCTTTATCTTTTATTACAAGGAAAGATACACATCTTGAATTCCTTGCAGTAGGGGCAGATAACCCTGCTCTTAAAATATATTCTAAATCCTCTTTTTTAACGTCTTCATCCTTAGTATATTTGCGAACGCTTCTTCTCTCAAGTAAAATATCCATTTTATCTCCTCTTAATTCAAGTTTACCATCGCATAAATTCTTTTAGCTCTTTCAACTTCTTTATTTTGTCAGCTGTTTAGTTAGGACAGTGGCTTTAAAAAAATTACTTTTTGTAGTATTTTGTGATGTTACCTAGGATACCCTATCGGCACCCTCCTGTTCACATAGCACACAATGTTTATTATACGCCACGATACTGCTCACTTCAATGTTATCTAATACTCCAATTTCTCTTTGAGAGACAATCCAGTAAATTCTTTCTTCAAATTTTGTATTTGTATATGAATTAAAAGTATATCTTTAAAAGCATAATATAAAAAGAACACAAAAATCTTAAATTAACCACCAAATGCTGTATAGTTTTCTGCACGAACTCATTTTTATTGTAAATTATACTAAAATTCTTATTAAACTTTCGCTATGTATATTTGTAACTGTAAAATAATTAATATAATTAAAGTTTTAAACTTAACAACGAAACGAAATTTTTGCAATACAAATAAAACTTTAAAAGACCCTTTTATGATATAATACCGCTCATTATGAAAGAAATATCAACCAAAAACTTAAATGCTAATCAACAAGAAGCAGTACTATGCACTGAAGGTCCATTAATAATATTTGCAGGCGCAGGAACTGGAAAGACTAGAGTGATAACCCACAGAATAGCGCACTTGTTATCTATTGGAGTTGCTCCTTACTCAATATTGGCTGTTACATTTACCAACAAAGCCGCCACAGAAATGAAACAGAGGGTAATAGAATTATCCCCCGAAACGGGCGAAAAAGTATGGATATCAACTTTTCATGCGTTTTGTGCTTATTTTTTAAGAGTTGAAGCTGTAAAAATAGGTCTAAATCCTAACTTTCTTATATGTGATTTCAGCCAACAAAAAAATGTAATCAAAGACTGTTTAAAAGATTTGAATCTTGACGAGAAGAAATTCAAAATATCAAGTATTGCAGATAAAATAAGTCGCGCAAAAGACGATTTAAAAACCTCTTTCGACTTAACGACTCAAGCTGAAGAAAACGGCGATTTTATGGGTACTAATATTGCAAAAATATACCAACTCTATCAAAAAAAACTGGAAAGTTCAGCTTATTTGGACTTTGGAGATCTAATAATGCACACGGTGGTTTCATTGGAACAATATCCCGCATTGTTGAAGCATTACCAAGAGAAATATAGGTACATAATGATTGATGAATACCAAGATACAAATCATGCTCAATATATGTTTGCAAAGCTTCTTACAGCAAAAAACAAGAATATCTGTGTAGTTGGCGACGACGACCAGTCAGTTTACTCATGGAGGGGCGCCGACATTAACAATATTTTGGATTTTGAAAATGATTATCCTAACGCCAAAGCAGTAAAGCTGGAACAAAACTACAGATCAACACCTAAAATACTAGAAACCGCTCACAAAGTGATAAGACATAACGATGCAAGAGTAAGTAAACACTTGTGGACACAAAACCCTGATGATGGAACAGTATCAGTACTAAACGCTACAACAGAAAATGACGAAGCAGTAAAAGTCGCCGAGCTAATATCTCTAAGAAGTATAAATGCTGAATATAACTTATCTGATTTTGCAGTTTTTTACAGAACAAATGCCCAATCGCGTACTTTTGAAGATGCTTTTAGAAGAGCAGGGCTTCCATATGCAATAGTTGGAACTTTAAAATTTTACGACCGCGCTGAAATTAAAGATATCATGGCATACTTAAAACTCATACATAATTCCAATGATAATATGAGTTTTAAAAGAATTATAAATATACCTAAAAGAGGAATTGGAAAAACTTCTGTAGAAGCATTAGAAAAATTTTCAATTATTAAAAATATATCTATTTGGCAAGCAATTGACTCTGCTCAAGAAGCAAATTTAACAAAAGGAGCGGTTGCATCTCTAAAATCTTTTTCTCTTCTTATAAAAAGTTTTATTGATTTAAAAAATAATACTTCAATCAAGGAGATGGCGGAAAAAGTTATTCTGCATTCTGGATATTTAAAAGAACTTGAAGCTGAAAACTCACCTGAATCCAAAACAAAAATAGAAAATATTCAAGAATTGATTTCGGCAATTGATGACTTTGAAAAACGCTCTCCCGACAAATCGCTTGCAGGATACCTAACGCAAATAGCCTTGATAAGCGATATAGATTCTTTAGACGAATCTAAAGGCAAGATTACGTTAATGACATTTCATCTAGCCAAAGGTTTAGAGTTTAAAAATGTTTTTCTTTGTGGACTTGAAGAAGGTTTATTCCCTATAGGAGAATCTGCACTTAATCCTCAAGAATTGGAAGAAGAAAGAAGACTTATGTACGTCGGTATGACAAGAGCTATAAAAAATCTCTATTTGTGCTGGGCTACAGAGAGAACTGTCTATGGCAAAGTTAAATGGAACATACCTTCAAGATTTATCACTGAAGCAGGATTTAGGAAAGAAGTTATTGAACAACACAACATTAAAAACTTTAATCAAGGATTTAACAGAACAAAATGGAATGCAACGTCTAACTACAAACAGTATAATAATTTTTCCAGAGCGAAAATTTCGTACAGAAACGAAGATTCGTGCAAATATATACATATAAATAACGAATTAACTAAAGACTATCCTCTTTATACCTCCAGTTCAGATTCAAGTCCTTATAAAATAGGAGATATCGTTTCACATCCCATTTTTGGAAAAGGCAAGATTATTGAAAAAAGTGGTATTGGAAACGATTTGAAACTTGTTGTTTTGTTTGAAACAGGACAATGGAAGAAGCTTCTGGCAAGAGTTGCTAATTTGAGCGCTGTATCCTGAGCGAAATTTATTTTTAAAAACCACGAAACTTCCAAATAACTAATTTTTGACAATCTTCTAAAATATTTAAGGTATATCCTTGAAAATGTTATATTCTTCTTTTTCTTAACTCTTGCTAATGTTCATCTATAAAATTGTTTGGATTGAATTTCTTCAGCGTTTGATTTTGCCTTCGTTTGCAAAACTTTTTTGCTCTTGGTAAAAGGTGTTTTGAGCAAAGTGCTTATTATCAGTATCGCTATTACTATTAAAAGTAACAGAGCAATTCCTAATTTATGTTTGTCTTTCATCTCTCTCCCCCAAAAAAACAATATATATTTATACACTTATTTTTTTAGTATTCTATGAAATTGAATAATTTTATACAATGTTTACATGGATTTTAAAACATTTTTGGAGTAATAGTTCTAAAAAAAATAATTTTCCTGTTGTGATGTGTAATTCTTCAGCTAAATACAATTTACGAAAACATGCTTTTATTCGACGACTGCGGTAGCTACGATGGAAGAGATTATGGTAATGTAATTATAATTGACAAAGCTTATAATCTATAATCTTAAAAGTTTTTCAACTATGTATGTTAAACTTCAAAAAAGAAGCTGAGTATTACCTCTACAATCAATCAAATAAATTCTTCTGCATGCGGAAGCTCTTTGGTTTTAGAATCAAATTTCTCAAGTTGGTTTAAGAAAAAAGAAGTTTCTGTAACCAATATGGAATTTTTAATAATTGTTTTTTCAGCTGCAAAACACATAAACAAAAGCGTGATAGATTAGCATATATTACGGATTTTATAGGACAAGTTCCAATGATACATATAGATACCACAAACAAAAAAATAACATCTTCTATCTTCATTTTGAAATAAATAAATCAAGAGAAATTCTGAGACTCTTACACGAAATACAAAGTATTAAAAAAATCACAATCAATGTTATCCTCACCATTTTAACGACAAAAAATTATGAATCATTCCTAACTCAAGCATAAAATGGATTAATCTTGGGGCACTTCAGAATGCAGAATGACTGCCTCTCAAAAAAAATAATTATTGAAAATCGTTTTCCAGAAACGGAAATTCTTAATAGAGAAAGAGCTACTATTAGGACACGATTACAAATTAAGATATTATAAAAAGTTAAGAATAGAAATGTATATAAATTTATAAACAGAAGAATTCAATCAAAAAAAATCTAAAGCAATAGACATAGTATTATTCAAAGTATAATCCTCAAGAGTTAAAATAGCTTATACGGAATAAAGAGCTTTTATCACAATAAAACCAAATTGTCTCTCTGTATAATTTCATCAGATTCTTAATTATCTATGGTTTTTGTCCTTTATTTTTTTCAACAACACTGCTGTCATAATTAGTTAAACCTCTGGCAAAGTCATTTTTGGTTTCGGTATTAGCTATATTTGCTGTATCTCCCTCCCCTATGAAAAGTCCTGCTTATTTTGATAATACCTACAGAGAGCAAACTTTTACTTTTGGATAATAAAGTCACTGCTTTATTGTCAACGAAATTAAACATTCAAAGTGTTCCTACTTTTATTTTTATCTTGTGCTTTTAGGTTTAGAACAACACATGCCAAGCTTTGCTCAATCCACACCGAACTACGCCCAAGCTTGCAATTACAATTTTGTAATTATCGTTTTGAAGTTCAGAAAGACACTGGTCTAAATTAAATATATATATTCTCTGTTTAATTAAACCATCTTTAGACGTAAGCATGTTTGTCCCGACTTTTTTATTACTAATCTCATTTTACATGCCGACTTTTAAAGCAATCATATCAAAACATGATAAATAAAATATACTTCAGATTAAAAGCCTAAATAACAAAGGAGCCGCAAAAAGAGTCTCCTTTAACTAAATATCTGCCTTTATGCTTTCAATTTTTCTAAAAGAATTTTATTTACAAGCTGAGGATTTGCCTGTCCTTTAGATTTTTTCATGACAAGCCCAACTATCGCTCCGATAGTTTTTTCTTTGCCTGCCTTAAATTCGGTAACAGCCTTTGCACTCTCAGTAATAGCTTCATCGCAAATCTTCATAATAACCGATTCGTCTGATATTTGAGCTAAGCCTTTTTTTTCTACTATAATTTCAGGTGGTAAAGATTTCTCATACATTTCTTCAAAAACAGTTTTTGCAATCCTACCTGAAATATCACCGCTTAAAATAAGAGACACAAGTTTAGCTAAATTTTGGCTTGAAATAGGCGACACTGAAATATCTATTTTTGAAGCGTTGAGCTTAGCATTTAACTCAGTGAAAATCCAGTTCGCAACAGGCTTCGCTGCTGCTTTTTTATCTTGTAAAGTATCCAAAGTTTCTTCATAATAATCCGCGATCATTCTTGTTGAAGTCAAATAATCTGCGTCATATTCTGACAAACCGTAATCGTTTATAAATCTTTTCTTTTTTGCTTTAGGAAGCTCCGGAAGCTGTTTTTTTAAATCTTCAATAAAAGAATCAGACAAATCAAAAGGAACTAAATCAGGCTCAGGGAAATATCTGTAATCTAACGCTCCTTCTTTTGTACGCATTGACTTTGTTATTCCTTCCCCGGTTTCCCAAAGCCTGGTTTCTTGTATAAGTTTACCTCCTGATTCAAGAACTTCAGTTTGTCTTTCAACTTCGTAAGCTATTGCAGCTCTCATGCCTGATATAGAATTCATATTCTTGATTTCTATTCTTGTACCAAGCTCTTTTTGCCCAACAGGACGTATACTTATGTTTACGTCACAACGCATTTTTCCTTCTTCCATGTTGCACTCGGAAGTGTCCAAATATTCAACGATATTTTTAAGTTCGGTCAAAAATAATAGAGCTTCTTTGGGAGAACTAAGCTCAGGCTCTGTAACAAGTTCCATAAGTCCAACGCTTGCTCTATTTAAATCAAGAAGAGAATAATCAAGTTTTCTGCTACCTATTTCGTGAACAAGCTTGCCAGCATCTTCTTCAAGATGTATCCTAGTTATATTTATAACTTTCCCTTTACCATCAACATTTATCGTGAGCTTGCCTTTTGAACACAACGGTGGCTCAGACTGTGTTATTTGATAATTTTTAGGAACATCAGGATAAAAATATTGCTTTCTTGCAAAAGTACATTGTTTGTTTATGGTAAAGTCTAAAGCAAGTCCTGTTTTAACTATAGCTTCAACAGCCTTTTTATTTAGAATAGGAATTGTTCCGGGCTGTGAAGTACATACAACGCAAGTGTTTGCATTAGGTTCTACCCCGAACTGAGTAGAACATTCACAAAAAACTTTTGATTTTGTGTTAATTTGCATATGCACTTCAAGCCCTACAACTGTTTCATATTTAGACATTCGTTTATCCTGTTATATATAAAGTAAATATTGCCAAAAAGTTGTTGCAACAATTCACAAAATATTCTAATAATTATTCTATTAAACTACATAAGGAAGGTCTCAAGGCATTATTATAGATTCTTTATCTATTTTTTCATACACAATCATTAATTCTTTATAATACAGGATATTTGCTTGCATCAAATTCGGAGATTTTTTCAAACGAATGGGCTACTTTAAAAAGTTTTGCGTCAGAAAACCTTGACCCCATAAAATGTACGCCCATTGGCATACCCATATTTGTAAAACTACAAGGCACAGTAATACCCGGAAGGCCTGCAAGGTTTGCTGCTATAAGAAAAATATCGCACTCTTCAGGCAAAATCTCGCCAAACTTTACAGGCATCTGCAAAGTTGCAGGTGAAAATATAAAATCACATTTTTTGTATGCGTCAATTAACTGGTTTATAAACAATGTTCTCACTTTTTGGGCTTGATGGTAACATCTGCGGTAATTCTTTGCCCCTAAAACATAAGTTCCAAACAATATTCTCTTCTTAACTTCGTACCCTAAAGATTCTGCTCTGGATTTTGCATATTCATCGTTTAAGTTTATACCATTTGGCGATCTATGACCGTAACGAATACCATCAAAAGTTGCAATATTCGCCGAAACTTCCGCACACATAATTACCTTATACAATGCAGGAACATATTTATATGCTGGAACGTCAATCTCAACAACTTCCGCACCCTCAAGTTTCATTTTGTTTACGCCATCATTGAAATATTTTGCTATTTCAGAATCTGTTTTATAGTCAAAAAGTTGTTTCGGCACTCCAAATTTTAAAGTTTTCAAAATATCTGAATTATCTATCTCGTTGGTATAGTCTATCTGCCCGTTAGGTTCACAAACTGGATCTCTATAATCTTTTCCAGCTATAACGCTTGTAAGCAAAGCTGCATCGGTTACATTTTTTGCAAATGTTCCTATCTGGTCAAAGGAAGATGCTAATGCGCAGACGCCGTATCTGCTTATTAAACCGTAAGATGGCTTATAACCTACTATACCGCAAAATCCAGCGGGTTGCCTTATTGAACCGCCTGTATCGGAACCCAAAGCAAACGGAACCATTCCCGAAGCAACAGCAGCGGCACTTCCGCCTGAAGAACCGCCTGGTATCCGTTCAATATCCCAAGGATTTGCAGTTTTTTGATAAGCCGATGTTTCAGTGGAGCCACCCATGGCAAATTCATCCATATTTGTTCTTCCAACAAAAATCGCGCCTGCATCTTTAAGTTTTTCTACTACCGTAGCGTCGTAGGGAGAAATATAATTTTCAAGATATTTAGATGCCGAAGTCATAGCTTCGCCTTTGACCATTATGTTATCTTTTATACCAATCGGAACACCTTCGAGTAATCCGCACTTTGACTTTGATTTAAGTTTATTGTCAACTTCCTCAGCTTGTTTTAAGGAATGATCCTCGTTTAATTTAAGAAAAGCTTTCACTTTAGGTTCGGCTTCTCTAATACGTTCAAAACATGCTTTTATCGCGTCTTCACTTTTTATCTCGGTTGAACAAATTTTTGTCTTTAATTCTCTCACTTTCATTTTTAAGATTTCGTTCATAGTAAGTAATTAAAACCACTTTTTCTTTCTAAAGTATATAAGCATTGCTAGTATAGTTACAATCATTAATCCAACAGCAAAAAACCATGCTCCTTTTTGTCCAAATATAGTATATTCAGGAAAAAGAACATTCATTCCGTAATATCCTGACACTATAAAAACCGGCATTAAAACTGTTGCTATGATTGTTAAAAATTTCATAACTTCCGTAAGCCTTACGGTAACACTGGACATGTAAACTTCTATCAAGCTCATAACCATTTGGCTTCGCATAACTATCGCCTGATTCATTCTTGCGCATTGAGTGTAAATATCTCTGAAATATACTAGATATTCTCTTGCGACTAAATTATTTGTAGCTCTTGTAAAATAAATATATGCTACTTGCTGAGACTCAGCTATTTTTCTCATAGCAAAAATTACTTTCTTGATATCAAGAATTTCTTGCATATTTTCTGTCTCCGGATCTTCTAAAATATCGTCTTCAAGAGATTCTATTTTATCGTCAATTTTTTCAAGAGTGAATTCGTAACTAGAAACCACTTTGTTAAATATATTGTAAAGTAAGTTTTCAAATCTTTTCATTTCAATTTGAGTTCTGACTTTTGCCTTTTCATAAAGAGTTTCCAAAAAGAACAACTCTTCTGTATGCACAGTAATAATAAATCCCTTACCGACAAAGAAATTAAGTTCGTAGACGCTGTCTTCAAATCCTTGGAAATAGTTAGGCTTTAACTGTATGCCGTGTACAGCTCCAAAAACATAATTTTCAAATTCCTCAATTTTTGGATAATACTGCGGAAAAAGACAATCTTCAATTGACATCTCATGAAACCCAAAAGCTTCAGAAAGAAGCAAAGTTTCATCGTGTGTTAACTCGTGATTTTCAAGGTGCATATCAATCCAAGCAAGTTCAGTTTTCCTCTTGCAATCTTCTATAACTTGCAAAACATTTTCTGTGGCTGTAATTGTACCGTTGATAGAATAGATTGCTTTTAACATTGGCTACGCTATAACCCTTTTAATTTTATAAAAAGATCCTTCTCTCAAAGGAGCACTGTTTAACATTTGATCTACAACTTCTCTCGGGCACGGTTTTACAATATCTTCTCTCCAAACATTTCTAAGCTCTGTAACATGCGTCGTAGGATTTAAACCCATAACAGCTGGTTCTTGCAAAACTTCAACATAGTCAAACATTCTGTTAATATCTGCAAGATATTTTTCCTTTTCATCTTCTTCGATATCTATTCTAGCAAGAAAAGCCGTGATCTCAAGTTCTTCTTTTAACATAAATAATACCCCTCAAATTGACATTGAAAGCATTATAATAAAATCAATTTTCTTTGCCAAATAAACGAATATCTTTACACACATTAAATAA
>JAITKL010000045.1 GCA_031278405.1 Endomicrobium sp.
TTCAAGAGCCAGCTTAGACATAAATAATATTCTGTAAGCGTCTTTTATATCTTCAATTTCTGAAAGTTTTACTTTTTTTCTTTTTAAACCTATAAGATTTAAACCAGCAAGAACAACTCTATCGCCATGAGCCGTTACATATGGAATAATATCCATGTTTACCATTGAACCTGCACCTATAATTGCGAACTTTCCGATTTTACAAAATTGATGAACGCCTATTCCCGAACTGAGTATAGCGCTTTCATCTATTTCAACATGACCTGCAACGCCTGTAGAATAACCGACTATAACGTTATCGCCTATTATGCAGTCGTGGGCAATATGAGCACACGCCATAATTAAACAGTTTTTGCCTAAAATAGTCTGACCTGAAGCGACGGTACCTCTATTCAAAGTAGCACACTCTCTTATTGTAGTGCCGGCTCCGATTATAACTTTAGTTTTTTCGCCTTGATACTTTAAATCATGAGGACGTTTGCCTATTGACGAAAAATTGAAAATTTCACAGTTAGACCCTACCTCGGAATACTCAATTACAGATTGACCGTGTATTTTTGTCCCGCTTTTTATAATAGTATCTGGACCAATGACACTATAAGGACCTATATATACGCCATCCTCTATAACCGAACTTTTGTCTATTACGGCTGTTTGATGTATCACTTTGCCTCTAATTCTAAATTAACAAATACAACTAATTTACTATATATATTCTACAGCTGCATTTATATTTATTGCTCTCTGTCTATAACAATAAACATAAACTCTGATTCTGTTGTTAAGTTGCCGTCAACATAAGCCTCGCCCTTCATTTTTCCGCGTCTTCCGCCATCTTTGATAATTTCAACTCTTAACTCCAACAAATCTCCCGGCTTCACGGGTCTGCGGAATTTTGTTTTATCTATAGACATAAAATACGCAAGTTTTCCCTGCATTTCAGGTCTGGATAGAAACATAACGCACGATGTTTGAGCCATCGCCTCAACTATTAAAACACCGGGCATAATCAATGCTCCGGGAAAATGTCCTTGAAAAAAAAATTCATTGCCGCTTACGCACTTATAGCCTACAGCTTTGGTGGGCTGCGCAGTGTTTATTTTAACTTTATCTATCATTAAAAATGGGTATCTGTGTGGTATATATTTTAAAACTTCTTCGTGAGATAAAATTTTTTCTTTTCCCGATGTTTTGCAATTTGCGTTTATTCCATCCTCAACTTCTTCGTCTTCTTCTATAATTGCTTCTTTTAATAACTCTTTTAAAAAAGCAATATTGTTTTGATGTCCTGGTTTCTCGGCAACTATTCTAGCTTTTATCGGCTTGCCGGCTAAATACAAGTCTCCAATTAAGTCTAAAATTTTATGTCTTACAAATTCATCTTCATAACGCAATGGTTCTTTGTTGTGTATGCCGTTCAATCCCAAAACTATAGCATTGTCCATAGAGCCACCAAGAGCAAGACCGTTATTTTGAAGTGTCTCTATTTCATAGTCAAAACAAAAAGTTTTAGCGGGAGCGATGTTATTTAAATAATCTTCCTTACTTGTATTCCCAAAAAACATTTGTTGAAATTTTAAGAGCGGATGATCAAAGCCTATAGTGCAGTCTATTTCAAGTTTGTCCAAAGGATAAGCCGTTATTTTAGTTTTTCCCGACTCAAAATGAACAGGTTTCTTTATTACATAATATTGTTTCGGACAATCCAGCTCTTTTAATCCGCTCTTCAATAAAGTTTCCGCTATTATTTTTGCGCTACCGTCAAGAATCGGAGGCTCATTATTGTTAATTTCTATAATCAAATTATCAATTCCAAAAGCCGAGCAAGCCGACATTATATGCTCTATTGTATGAATTCTAACTCCGTCTTTTTCTATGACACTACCTCTAACAGTAAGTCCTGAAGCCACATTTAAATAAAGAGCCGCAATTTCAGGCTTATTCTGCAAGTCGGTTCTTACAAACTTTACGCCATGTCCTACAGGCGCAGGTTTAAAAACCACAATACTTTTATTTCCAGTGTGGAGACCAACGCCTTCAATAGAAATTTCTTTAAGAATAGTAGTTTGTTTTGCCATTTAAATTTACTTATCCTCCAAAACTTTCTTTATCTTTTTTAAATCGGAGTACATTTCAGGAAGTTTTCTCATTAATGCCCTTATCTTTATGCTTTGAGTCAGTGGAGCCATAGGATTTCCTCCAACAACTTCTCCATCTTTTATATTTCTAGATATTCCTGATTGGCTTGAAATCATAGCATTATTGCCTATTTTTATATGTCCAGCAAGTCCCGTCTGCCCGCCTATTGTTACATTATTGCCTAAACAGGTAGAACCGGATATTCCAACTTGCGAAACTATTATGCAGTTTTCGCCGACTTGAACATTGTGGGCTACCATAACAAGATTGTCTATTTTTGTGCCATTCCCTATCCTTGTAGCGTCAACAGTCGCCCTATCAATTGTAGTATTGGAGCCTATTTCAACGTCATTACCTATTTCTACTCTTCCTATTTGAGGAATTTTTTGAGCTTTGCCATCAATAATTACAAAACCAAAACCATCTCCGCCGACAACAACTCCGGGCTGCAAAATAACCCTATCGCCTATTAAAGAATTTTCTCTTATTACGACATTAGGATATATTAAACAATCATTTCCAATCTTTACGTCTTTGCCTATGTAAACGTTAGGGAAAATTTTAGCATTATCTCCAATTATAACTCCATCTTCAATCACAACATTTTGACCTATATACGCGAGTTTGCCAATTTTGGCTTTATCAGATATTGACGCCGACTGATGAACTTTTCTATTTATTAAAGATAACCTTTCTTTTTCTATAATAGAAAGAACTATGCTGTACGCATACTGAGGATTTTTAACTTTGATTATATTTTTATTTTTGAATTGAGCTGCATCGCTATCTAGCCCGACAAAAATAACACCGGCTCGCGTGTTTAACGCCTTTTGCAGATATTTCAAATTTTCAAGAAAAGAAACTTCGTTGCTTTTTGCTTCCAAAAGACCATTTGCTCCCGTTAAAACAACATCTTTATTGCCAATAAGTTCACCGGAAACAAGCGCTGCAAGTTCAATTGCTGTAAATCTCATTTATCTACTATTCCTTGTTGTTTTTATGCTTGAAAAGATTATCAAAAGACCTGTTTTCAGAACTCTGCTTCTGGATATTTTAATTAATTATTTTCGGCTGTTCTTTAAGTACATTAAGCTCTTTCGCAAGGTTCTTAAAATAGCATATTTACGCGTTTTTCCAAAAGTTTTTATTTTTCTTATACTCTAAAGTCACGGGGTGAGAAAAGAAACAATAACAAATTTTTTTCTTTAAAAAACATTCCCTATCATAAAAGTTGATTATGCAAACCGTTGTCTAAAGGCAAAACTTTACAAACTACATCGGAAAGCCTATAGTAAAGTATAAATCTTTCAAGCTTTCTTTTTCTTTATGATTAAATCCATACGCCCAGCCGATTCTTATAGGAAGTGTCGGCATTGCAAGTCTCAATTCAAAACCTGCCGACGAACGAAGATTATTCTCGCCTGTTCCAAGCCATTTTACAGTTCCGCGTCTCCCCCAATCCCCGCCTATATCGTAGAAGAAGGCTCCGACTAAAATTGAGTTGCCTCTTTCTGCTACTACTGGGAATTTATATTCAAAATTAAGAACGGCTTCATAACTACCGCCTTCGTCAGGACCTATTTCTCCTTTATATTTATAACCTCTCACACTTTCGGGTCCTCCTACATAAAACCGCTCAGGAAGCGGCGCTGTCTTTGAGTGTCCGTAAGATACTATAGATCCGAGTTCCAATCTCGCGCTAAGAACAAATTTCCAAACTACTGGCAAAAACCAAGAACTCTTAAAAACTGCTTTTACATAATTTACCTCTCCGCCTAAATAAGACCCCGCAAGATTAAGTCCTAATAATTGTCTGTTGCCTTTTGTCGGGTCATATTTATAATCAAGAGAATCGTATACTATTTGCGCAAACACGCTAGCCGTTCTACCCTTAAGCAAATCATCTAATACTTTTTTTAGCCTTTCCTTGCGTCCTTCATTGAGGCTCTTCTGAGCCTCCTCATCGTCTTTTTTATCGTCGCTTTTTTGGCTTTCCTTAGCTGAATCTTCATTATATTTGTAATTGTAACATTTGTAACCAAACGCTAAACTTACAAGCGAGCTGATTCTAGGATCTACACCAATTGAAAAACCTGCTCTACGCTCATTATAAGTGTTAGCGAAATCTCCAAAATCCGTTTTTCTAAGTATATCAAATCCGTTTAAAGTTAAGCTCATATTTTTGTTAAAAATATAATGCTCAGTCCAACTTATGTTGAAATTTGTCTTTTTATTTCCAAGCTCAACTGAGAAATCTAAATGCTGACCTAAGCCAAACAAATTCATATGCATAAAACCAACTGTACCAAAAACTCCACCAACAGAAGAACAGCCTACGCCAGCATTGATATTGGCAGGTTTTCCCTCTGTAATCTTAAGACCCAAATCCGCAATATTAGTATTAGGAGCGTCCGTAGGGGATAAAAAATAAAGCTCAACATCGTCAATGAAACCTAAATTTCTTATCCTTCGAACGCTTTCCATAAGCTTTTTTCTTGAAAATACATGGTCGGGCTTTAATAGCAGCTCTCTTCTGATAACTTTTTCCTTAGTAGACTCCAACCCTTCTATGTAAATATTGCCGACATAAAAAACTGAATTTTCTTTTATATCCCAATCAATATTTACAATATCATCGCCGATTTTATGAAAATTTGGAACAATTTGAGCTTGGATATACCCTTTATCTGCATAAGACTCAACAATTTCCTGTTTCGTTTCAGCAATTTTTTGCTCGCTAAATGCTTGTCCCTTTTTAAATTTTACAATCCTTCTTAATTCTTTATCTTCTAATACAAAATTTCCGTCAAAAGCGATTTCTCCTATTTTATATTTAACGCCTTCGCTTATGTTTAAAGTTAAAAACATCTCCGTTCTAGATTTATTAAAAGAAATCGTAGATGTTGCAAGTTTATAATCCATAAAACCATTATTCTTATAAAAAGTCTCTATGCCTAATAAATCCTTTTGATAATTTTCATCTTTAAATATTTTTTTAGGTCTTATTTTTTTCATAAGCCTAAGAATTTTTTTCTTAGGATATGAAATAGCGCCCTCAATTTTAACGCCGCCTATTAAAATTTTATTATTTTCTGTTATAAGGAAAGTCACGGTCATTCTGTTTGTATCTATATCAATGGTGGGATAAGCTTCAATGACGCAGTCGGTATAACCCCTATCTCCGTATAATTTTAGTATTTTTTTCTTTGATTCCTCTAACTTTAAAATATCGTAAAAATCTTTTTCCTTTAAAACGCTGTCGCCTTTTAGCTTATTATTTGAAAATTCAATATTGCCTTTAAAAACCACCCTCTCTACATATGGCTTTTCAACAACATCAAACGTGAGAACGCCGCTATTCCTATCAAAAGTAAAAGTACACTCGTCAAAATATTCAAGCTCGGCGATAGAGCCAACTGCAGCTTTTGCTGACTCTGCGGAATATGCTTTGCCTCTCTTAAGTTTTATTTCCGATAAAACGGTTTTTTCTTTTACATTGCGCAACCCTTTAATATTTACTTTAGAAATTATATTATCGCCATAGGCGAACATGGGCGTTAACATACAAACGCATAGTCCCGTCAAAAATAAACGAACTCCCATAGTAATCCTCTTATATTTTATACACTAGCTAAATATTACTTTATCTTGTATTCTCGCTACTATCCCAAATAATACGTATTCCTTCCAGAGTCAAATTTGGTAAAATAATTTCTATTTCCTTTATTTCGCCGACAATAAGACCCGCAAGACCCCCTGTAGCTATTATATGTTTTAATTCCATTTCATTCTTTATTCTCCCAAGGAGTTCTTTAACAAGCCCGATATAACCGAAATAAAGTCCAGACTGCATGCACTCCGTAGTCGTATTTCCTATTGATTTTAGAGGTTTTTTCATCTCAACTTGCGGCAACTGGGCAGTTTTCAAACTTAAAGACTGAGCCGATATCGCAGGTCCCGGCGCTATAGCCCCGCCTATGTATCTGCCTTTTTCGTCTATACAATCAAAAGTAGTGGCAGTTCCAAAATCTATAACGACACAACCGCCTCCATACATAGAATAAGCAGCAGCGGCATTGGCAATTCTGTCAGCTCCAACTTCTTTGGGATTTGACACATTAAAAACAATGCCGCCTGAATTAATGTGATTTATAAAAAAAACGGTTTTCCCGAAATAATTTCTTACTAAATCTTCAAAAACAAGATTTAAAGACGGCACCACGCTTGCAAGCCCTACGCTTGTTACTTTTTTTGCGTCATACCCGCAATAAAAAAACATATTCATAAGCATTGTAGCATACTCATCGGAAGTTTGTTCTTTTATGGTAAACATTCTCCAAGCTTTTAACGGTCCAGGCAAAACTTTTCTGTTTTGCATATTAAATAGACCTATGTTTATATTCGTATTGCCTATGTCTAAAGCTAAAAACATGTTTTCCTCTTAAGTGCTTACACGACAATCTTAATTAAAAATATTATTGCCGAAACTATCTATCGCAACAATTAAGGGCATATCTTCAACTTCAAATCTATAAATAGCTTCGGGTCCTAAATCTTCAAAAATTAACAACTCAGATTTTTTTACTCTTTTTGAAATAAGTGCGCCAACGCCGCCTGTTGAAACAAGATACACCGCGCTGTTTTCTTTTAAAGCTTTTACCACCGATTCCGATCTGTCGCCTTTGCCTATCAAAACTTTAACGCCTTCTTTTAAAATTCTTGGCGTATAAACATCCATTCTGGAAGACGTCGTGGGTCCGCAAGAACCGACAAATTCTCCAGGTTTTGCAGGAGTCGGTCCGCAATAATAAATTACAGAATTCTTTAAATCAATAGGAAGCTCTTCGCCTTTGTTTAAAATATCTAAAATTCTTTTATGGGCTGCGTCTCTTGCCGTATAGATATTCCCGCTGACTAGAATTTTCTGTCCGACTTTTATATCTTTGATATTTAAAATTAAATCTTGTAAATTTATTTTCATATACTAATCTTCTTTCTTCTGCAAGAATGACATTGGACGCTTACTGCAACAGGGAGCGAAGCTATGTGCGTAGGTTTTGTCGCTATAAATACAGCAAGCGCTGTGGGACTGCCGCCCATTCCCATTGGTCCTATATTTAATTTGTTAATTTCGGAAAAAAGTTCTTGCTCTTTTTTTGCGTAAAATGTATTTTTATTGGCGCTTCCTATTTCTCTAAGCAACGTTTTTTTTGACAAAAGCCCAACTGAAGCAAAATCTCCGCCGATTCCGACGCCAACTATAAGAGGAGGACAAGCATCTCTGCCTTTATCCTTTACAACACTTATCACAAACTCTTTCACGCCTTCCCAACCCGCAGAAGGCGCAAGCATCTTTAACGCCGAAGCGTTTTCGCTGCCGCCGCCTTTAGGAAGAAATGTAATTTCTATTTTATCTCCAGAAACAATATCAATATAAATATTACTTGGCGTATTGTCCATTGTATTTTTTCTTTCAATCGGATCAGAAACAATAGATTTGCGAAGGTAATTATCCGTATAGCCTAAAGCAACGCCTTTGTTTATCGCATCGTAAATATCTCCATTTTCTATATATACGCCTTTGCCAAGTTTTACAAAAAAATTTGCCGTTCCTGTGTCTTGACACAAAGAGACTTTCTCTTTTTTTGCAATAGCCGCGTTGTCTGCTATTTGCTCTAATATGTCGCAAGATATGGATACGCCGTGTTCTTGGGAAATAGAGATATTTACGGACTTCAGAACATCGTCAGGAAGGTTATAATTTGCTTTGGCGCATAAATCTTTAATGGCGCTTGTTATAATATTTGATTCTATTTTTCGCACTTTTTATATAACCTTTTTTCATCATAGTTTCAGTTATCGCCCTACTTCTTTTGATTATATCTTTCGCAACGCTATAAATTTTATCATAACTCATTTTCTTCCCAGCTACTTTTTCTTTTACCGCTTTTACACCTATAGCTGCTGCTATTTTTGGGAATATTTCCCAATCATCCATAGTAGGAAGAATTTTGTCAGGTTTTATTTTATTATCAGGCACACAAGAAGCAAGCTCTATCGCCGCGGTTATGCACATTGTGTCGGTAATCGTAAAAGCTCTTACATCTAACGCTCCTCTAAAAACTCCAGGGAAACCCAAAGAATTATTGACTTGATTTTCAAAATCGCTTCTGCCCGTAGCGACAATGGCGGCGCCCGCGTCTTTAGCTTCCCATGGCCAAATTTCAGGCATAGGATTGGCGCAAGTAAAAACAATAGGATTTTTAGCCATAGATTTTATCCATTCTTTCTTTATTACTCCTGGACCCGGAGCAGATAAAGCTATGACGACATCGGCGTTTTCCATTGCCTCTTTGGCTCCGCCTTTAATGTTGCCGGCATTTGTTATTAATGCCATATTCCACTGCTCTTTGCACGATTTTAAATCTTGGCGATCTTTGTGAAGAGTTCCTTTTACGTCAATCATAACTATATTCGCAGGATTTGCCCCATAAAGTACCAAAAGTTTTGATATGCAAATATTTGCGGCGCCCGCTCCTATCATAGCTATCTTTATTTTGTTTACTTTTTTGCCAACAATTTTTAATGCATTGATAAAACCCGCAAGCGTAACCAAAGCCGTTCCTTGTTGATCGTCATGCCATACAGGTATTTTGCACTCATTTCTTAAGGTATTCAAAATAGAAAAACATTTAGGTTGGGAAATATCTTCTAAATTTACTCCGCCTAAAGACGGCTGTAATATTTTAACTGTTTGTATTATTTCTTTCTCATCTTTAGTATCAAGACATAGAGGAAAAGCGTCAACGCCACCAAGATACTTGTACAAAAGAGCCTTTCCTTCCATAACAGGAAGACCTGCTTCAGGACCAATATCGCCCAAACCCAAAACCCTTGTGCCGTCGCTTACAACGCCAACAGTATTCCATTTATTCGTATATTCATAGACAAGTTCTGGATTTTTACTAATGTCAGTACATGCAGCCGCCGCTCCTGGGCTGTACCATATTGAAAAATCGTTTAAAGTTTCAACTCTGCACTTTGGAACAACTTCTATTTTTCCGCGATAAAAAGGGTGCAGCTTTCTTGCAAGCTTAGCTGGCTCTTGAGCCGCTTTCAAAAGCTTAAACTCATCAATTTTTGTTAGTTTTTTATATATTTTCATAAATTTAATATAGTGTCTGTCGTCCGCCACAGGAGGCGC
>JAITKL010000002.1 GCA_031278405.1 Endomicrobium sp.
ATGAATTTAGTTTTAACAGGTTTTATGGGTGTCGGAAAATCTATTACCGGGAAGCTTCTTTCAGAAGAACTCCACAGAGCTTTTTTTGATACTGACGCTTTGATAGAAAAAAAAATAGAGCTTTCAATAAGCATGATTTTTGAAAAGTTTGGCGAAAAAGAGTTTAGACAGACGGAATCAGAAATTATAAGGACTTTATCGCGACAAGGACATCCCTCTGTAATATCTTGCGGAGGAGGGTCTGTTCTTAATCCGTTAAATATTAAACTTTTAGGAAATAAGGGAATAATGATAAATCTTTACGCTTCGCCCGAAGTGATATATGACAGAATCAAATCTGATTCAACAAGACCGCTCTTAAAGCACAAAAATCCTTTAGATGAAATAAAAAGACTTTTAGAATTAAGAAAAGAAGTATATTCAGGTTGTGATTATGCCTTTAATACTGATGGATTAACGCCGAGACAAGTTGTAAATAATATTTTAAACTCTCTAATACCACCGCTGTTAGTCAGTTTACAAAGCTAAAAATTGATTTTAGACGTTGTGTTGCGTGAGTTATTATAATTAGACAAGCTGAGAGGAGATATAAATGTTGAAGAAAATATTAGGGTCGTTTGCTGCGGTCTTATGTTGTGTTTCTTTTCTTTATGCCAGCAAAACATATGTGCTTGATACGCCTACTACGGGCATATTAAGTTACGGTTCGTACAGCGCTGACTTCAGGTTTTTCTCATGCGGAAATGTAATTTCAGAGATTAATTTTGGCATTTTCAAGACCTTAGATTTAGGGGTATCTTGGGAATTAGATAAGTTTATAGGAAATAAAAACATAAAAGCAGTCGTTCCAGCTCTCCATGTAAAACTTAGACTTTATGGAGGAAGTATGACCCTGCCAGGATTTGCCTTAGGCTATGATGGGCAGGGAGCTTTTATAAATGGAGATGATGACGGCGAATATATGCAAAGATGCAAAGGATTGTACTTTGTTTCAGGTAGGGAATTTTTCATTGAAGGGTTGATGTTTAACTTAGGTATTAACGTGAACGATTTTTCTAAACCAAAAATTTATTGGTTTTCAAACGCAACAGTGCCTTTATATAAAGAATTTATATCTTTTATGCTTGAGTATGACAATGCGAACTATTTCCCAGATGCAAGACTTAACTGTGGTTTAAGGTTTTCCCTGACAGAATATTTAGATATAGATTGCATTGTAAAAGATTGTTGGAGGAAAAAGGGTGCAGGAAAAGTTTCAAATGAAAGAGGACTGAGGGTAAGTTATTTAGGTAAATTTTAGCAGGAATACTTGTATAGTTTTAAAGAAAGAGGGTAAATGGATATAACTTTTGATTTTGAACAGCCTATAGTGGAAATTGATAAAAGAATTAAAGAATTAAAAAAATCTACCCAGGAACAGAACATAGAGTTGTCGGAACAGATTAAAGATCTTGAGAAAACAAGAGACGAGTTGAAACAAAAAATTTATGGCTCGTTGTCGTCATGGCAGCGCATACAAATTGCTAGACACCCACAAAGACCTTATTTTAAAGACTATATAAAACTTATTTTTGAAAATTTTGTTGAACTTCATGGCGATAGATGTTTTGGCGACGATCCAGCTGTTTTATGTGGAATAGCCGAGCTTGACAAGAAACCAGTAGCCGTAATCGGGCATCAAAAAGGTAGAACTCTTGAAGAAAACTTAGACAGAAATTTTGGTATGGCTCACCCTGAAGGTTATAGAAAAGCTATGAGAATAATGAGTCTTGCCGAAAAGTTTAATCACCCTATAATAACATTTATAGATACTCCAGGAGCTTATCCCGGAATTACCGCTGAAGAAAGAGGACAAGCTGAAGCTATTGCAACAAATTTAAAAGAAATGTCCAACATAAAAGTTCCTATTATAACAGTTGTTATCGGTGAAGGTGGTTCAGGCGGTGCTTTAGGGATAGGAGTTTCAAACAAGGTGTTGTGCTTAGAAAATTCTTATTATTCTGTTATATCGCCTGAAGGCTGTGCCGCTATACTTTTCAGAGACGGTTCAAAAGTTGCAGACGCGGCAGAGGCTTTAAAACTTACCCCAAAAGATTTGCTTAAACTAAAAGTTATAGATGAAATAATAAAAGAACATCTTGGCGGAGCGCATTACAATTATGATAAGACTGCTGCAAATATAAAGACAGTTTTAAGCAAATATCTCCATGCTTACAATGGAATGAGTAGCAAAAAAGTTGTTCAGGAAAGATATTTAAGATTTAGAAATTTAGGAATTTATAAAGAAGCTTTGTCTAAGAAAAATAATAAAAAGATGAAGAAAAAATAGGAGGATTACATGGCATTGGTGCCAGCAAAACAAATTTTAGAAGAAGCGCAAAAAAAAGGTTACGGAGTAGGAGCTTACAACGTCAATAACATGGAGCAGATTCAGGCTATTATGGCTGCTGCAAAAGAGACTCAGTCTCCAGTAATTATTCAAGCCAGCAGAGGCGCTTTGAAATATTCCAACTTTACTTATTTGGGGTATTTAATGAAAGCTGCTGTTATTGAAAATCCTGATATTCCAGTAGCTATGCATTTAGATCATGGCAACTCTTTGGAATCTGCTATAAAGGCGATAGACTTAGGTTTTTCATCTGTTATGATAGACGGATCTTTAATGGAAGATGGTAAAACTGCTTCCACTTATGATTATAATGTAAAAGTTACCCGTTCTGTTGTTGAATACGCCCATACCAGAGGCGTTTCAGTTGAAGCAGAAATAGGAACTCTTGGTGGACTTGAAGATAGTGTTGGTTCAGGCAAAATTCATTTGACTGATCCCAACGAAGCAAAGAAATTTGTAGATGAAACAGACGTTGATTCTTTAGCTATAGCTATAGGAACTTCGCACGGTGCTTATAAATTTAAAGGAGTGACAAATCTTGCCTTTGATGTTTTGAAAAAAATAAGAGGGTTGATAGATATTCCTATTGTATTGCACGGTGCTTCTTCGGTTCCTAAAGAATTGATTAACGAAGTAAACAAATATGGCGGAAAAATAGAGGGAGCAATTGGTGTGTCTATGGCTAGCCTTCAAGAAGCGATTAAACTTGGCATATCAAAAATTAATGTTGATACTGATGGAAGACTTGCTATTACGGCTGCAATAAGAAAAGTATTTGCGGAAACTCCTGAGAAGTTTGACCCAAGAGATTATATGGGACATGCAAGAACAGCTCTTACAAATCTTATAATTTCAAGAATGAAAGATTTTGGAACTGTGGGGCATGCAAAAGATTATGCTCCTAAGATTCTTGAAGATATGAAAAAACAATATATTTCCAAATAATTTTAGTTTTTTGTTTAGCTTTGTGATTGCAAAAACGTAAGAAATATCTTTTAAATTTGACTTTGAAAAAATATTCAGTTACTATTTTATTGCAAAACAATCGATTGATTAGAATAGAAAATAAAGGAGGTTGCAAATGTCCCTTTACAATGTGAAAGAAGTTCAAGTAGCTTCACTTCTTAAAGTATTACCTGTTGTTTTCGCAATTTTAGGATCTCTTATAGGTTTGGTTCCGTTCTTCTTTTCCCCAACCAATTTGGCTGCCGGTCTTGGTTTTAGCGCAAAGTTGTTGTCTTGGGTTATATTTGTAGTGCTTCACACAGTTATAATGGTGGTAGTATCGCTTGTTGTAGCATGGTTTTATAATTTTGTAGCTTCAAAATTGAACACTGGTGTTGTAATATCTCTTGAGCCTAAAGATAAATAGTGGAATTTTTCAGGCTAGGTCTATCAAGGATAGATTTGCTGTCAGAGTAATCTGAATTTTAAGTTTATAAAATGAATTTGGGAATTAAATTTATTTTTTGTCAGTTTTTATTTAGCGAAATGTTTTATAGTAGAAACAAAAGTTATTGTGGGTGACGATGAAGAAAATTTAAAAAGTTTGGTAAAAATCTTCTTAAAAGCGAAGGAAGATTTTATGGTTGTCACATGTAAAGATACTGATGAAGGATATGGGAGGATGTTAAATCTAAAACAGATCTTGCAATTGCAGATATTTATATGCCTACGATATGCGGAATAGAATTTTGTAGAACAATAAGATAAACTCCTGCTTTAAAAATATTTCTATCATATCATAATGCTTACAGTGTAATCTAACGAAACTAAATAAAGTTATAGGACTTTGATTCTGCCACTGATGATTATTTAACGAAACCTTTCAGCTCAGCAATAGATAGAGAACTGGCTTATAGAGTTAAGGTTTTGCTTATCCTAACCTTAAATGTACCTCTTCTACAAAGTCTTTAGTTTTTAATTATTTTTTATACTAAGTTCTTCATATAATGTTTTTTAAATTCTCAAATTTTTCATAAAATTAGTTAGAAAAGAAAGGTAGAGTTAAAAAAGTAGCTTTTCCTCTAATTTAGCCTATAAATACCTCATAGATTTGCCAATAAGCTTTGAAAATAAATTTTATTTTATGACAAGGTTTGTTTTCATATAATAAGCAGGTTTGTAGATGGAATAGAAATCCACACTGGTGCGGTAATTAGGAAGAAGATTTTGTGATGGGTGATAATTAGGCGAGGCCGCAGAAATATACAATGTTGTTCTAAA
Organism: Endomicrobium sp.; assembly: GCA_031278405.1. Next base: position 4,616 of record JAITKL010000002.1, read on the forward strand.
TAAAGACATTCTTTTAGACGGAGCAACTTTGGAAAAGAGAAAACATCCTAAACTATTGGCGATAATGTGATATTAGGTTCAAATGCCATACTTTTAGGAGTCATAAATTATAGATAAAGCAAGTGCCATACATAGTTGTAGTTTCTGTAAGTTGCGCACGATGTGCCTGCAAATGCCACTGTTATTTGGAATTTTCCTGTTAGGGACAACATAAGTCCTTGACAAAGTAAATAAGCTTGAGAATGCAGAATTGCCAGCCCAATTTCTGAAGCTATGAAATTTGTTTTGGAAGAACAGAAAAATAGCTGACTGATAGGATTAGAATTCTTAAAGAAGAAATAAAGTCCATTTCAAATAAATAAAAATAAATAATACATCAACACTTATCACGGTTTTATCAGATGGAGGGAGCCTATGAATCTTTCTAAGTTTACGATTAAATCCCAAGAGGCGTTGGCAGATGCACAAAATATAGCGTCTGAGTACGGTAATCAAGAAATTGTCGCTGAACACATTTTGTACGCTTTAGTTAAGCAGCAAGATGGCATAGTTGGTGCAATTATAAAGAAAAGTGCTGCTACTGGTCAGGAAAATATACTGTTTTCAAAAATATCAAAAGATTTGGTTTCCGAGATAGAAAAAAAAGTAAAAGTTTCAGGTGGAAACGTATATCTTTCTCAAGGGCTTATAAAGATTTTAAATAATTCCGAAAAGTTGGCGAAAAATTTGAAAGATGATTACGTTTCTACAGAGCATATACTTATCGCAATAGCCGAGGAATCTTCAGAAACAGCTTCAGAAATACTTAAAAAATACGGACTTACAAAAGATGTTGTTCTAAAAAACCTTGTAAGCATAAGAGGCGATCAGAGAGTGACGGACCAAAACCCCGAAGATAAATACCAAGCTTTAGAGAAATATGGCAAAGATTTAACTGACTTAGCTAAGCGAGGTAAGCTTGACCCAGTGATAGGCAGAGACGAAGAAATTCGTAGATGCGTACAGGTATTATCCAGAAGAACAAAGAACAATCCCGTAATAATCGGTGAGCCTGGAGTAGGGAAAACTGCTATAGTGGAAGGTTTGGCTCAACGCATAGTTTTAGGCGATGTTCCTGAGAGTTTGAAAGACAAAAAAATTATAGCTTTAGATTTGGGGGCTTTGATTGCAGGCGCCAAATACAGAGGAGAGTTTGAGGATAGATTAAAGGCAGTGCTTAAAGAAATTCAGGTAGCGGGTGGCAGAATAATTCTTTTTATAGACGAGATACACACGATAGTCGGAGCAGGTTCTTCCGAAGGAGCCGTTGATGCGGCGAATATGCTAAAACCTATGCTTGCTAGAGGTGAGCTAAAGCTTGTCGGTGCTACGACATTAGACGAATATAGAAAATATATTGAAAAAGACGCGGCTTTGGAAAGGCGTTTTCAGCCTGTCTATGCGGGTGAACCGTCTGTTGAAGATACGATAACAATTCTCAGAGGAATCAAGGAAAGATATGAAGTTCACCATGGGGTAAAAATAAAAGATTCGGCTTTGGTTGCCGCGGTAACTCTTAGTGCAAGATATATAACAGATAGATATTTACCCGACAAAGCTATAGATTTGGTTGATGAGTCTGCAAGTAAACTCAGAATAGAAATAGATTCCATGCCTACGGAGCTTGACGCTATAGAGCGCAGGATAAGACAGCTTGAGATTGAAAAGCAGGCGGTAAAAAAAGAAAATGACACTGCGTCAAAAGAGCGTCTTGCCAACATAGAAAAAGAAACAGACAAGTTAAGTCATGATTTGGCGGGTCTGAAAGTTCATTGGGAGAAAGAGAAATCTTCAATTTCGCAAATCAGACGTTTGAAAGAAGATATTGAAAACATGAAGATTGAAGAGCAGAAAGCTGAAAGAAATGGCGACTTAAACGCTGTTGCCGAAATTCGTTATGGAAAGATCCCAAATATGCAAAAACGATTGGAAGAAGAAAACCAAAAACTTCT
>JAITKL010000041.1 GCA_031278405.1 Endomicrobium sp.
ATGTTACGATGGAGATAGAGTTGATAATGCCAGTGGCTATGGAGCCGCAGTTGAGGTTTGCAATAAGAGAAGGCGGAAGGACTGTAGGTTCGGGAGTTGTTACTGAAATCTTGGGATAATTTTGATACAATCAGTAGAGTGGATAGAGATTTTTATTTCTTTACTCTGCTGTTTTATAAAACTTGTTTAGCCGGAATTAAAGAAATTGGAGAATTTATATGGCAGAAAGAGTTGTTATAACCATGGCATGTAGCGTGTGCAAAAACCGAAATTACTATTTTGACAGAGGAAAAAAGCAGGAAGGTAAACTTGTTCTTAAAAAATTTTGCAAGAACTGTAGAAAGCGTACAGAACATAAAGAAACAAAATAATTAAGGTTAAAGTGTCGTTAGGTTGGGGGCATAAGCTAACGGTAAACTGTCGGTCTCCAAAACCGACTTCGGTGGTTCAAATCCATCTGCCCCCGTTTTGAAAAATATGAAGATAAACAGAAAGATAAACAAATGAATTTAATTAAAACAGCCATACAATTTTTTAAGAACGCTTATTATGAGCTTACTAAAGCAACATGGCTTAGTAAAAAAGAAGTTGTAGGGATTACCTTTGTTGTAGTCATTTTTGTTATTATTATATCTATTTTCGTAAGCATTATTGATATGTTTTTAAGTACAATAGTAGGCGTTATATTATAACTCGGAGCATAAAATGACAAACCAATGGTACGTTGTCCATACATATTCAGGTCATGAGGATAAAGTTAAAAAAAGCTTGGAGCTGGCTGTAGATAATTTAAATATGCGAGATGTTATTTCCAAAGTTCTTATTCCTACCGAAGAAGTTGTTGAAGTAAAACAGAACAAGAAAAGAATAAAGAAAAGAAAGTTTTACCCGGGATATGTTTTTGTTGAAATGACTGTAAATAATACGGCTTACTGGCTTATAAGGAATACGGCTGGTGTAACAGGTTTTCTGGGGGGGGTTAAACCTATACCGATGGCACAAAATGAAGTGGATAATATCCTCAATATCATCAACCCAGATGCTTCTAAGCCTAGGCCCGCGGTATCCTTTGAAAAAGAAGAAAATGTATGTATTATTGAAGGACCGTTTAAACATTTTATCGGTATAGTTGAAGAAGTAAACCAAGAGAGAGGAAAGTTAAGGGTTATGGTTACAATATTTGGCAGACCTACTCCTGTTGAGCTTGACTTCTTGCAGGTTGAAAAGATCTAAAAAATGTTGTAATATTTATTTTAGTAGAATAGACTAAATGAAACAGATAGGAGCAATACTTAAGATATGGCGTTAAAAAAAATAAAAGCAATAATTAAGCTACAGATTCCTGCAGGATCAGCTAATCCAGCTCCTCCAGTAGGTACTGCCCTTGGTCCTCAGGGTGTAAATATTATGGATTTTTGCAAACAGTTTAACGAAAGAACAAAAAATATGGAAAAAGGTATGGCAATACCTGTTGTTATTACTGTTTTTGAGGATAGATCTTTTACATTTATAACAAAAGTGTCTCCAGTGTCTGCATTGATTAAAAGAATAGCTAAAGTTGCAAAAGCTTCTGGAGTGCCTAATAGAAATAAAGTAGGTAAAATAACAACAGCTCAAGTTGAAGAAATAGCAAAACAAAAAATGCCCGACTTGAATGCTAATGGAGATCTTAGCGCGGCAAAACGCATGGTTGAAGGAACTGCAAGAAGCATGGGAATTGACGTAGTAAAATAATAATATTAGAAGTTGTGGGCGTCGGATTTTCGACATTTAACCACAGAGAGAGAAAATGGGGAAAAGATTAAACGAAACAGCTAGATTGGTAGATAAAGGTAAGATTTATATTCTTGATGAGGCAGTTTCTCTCGTAAAAGAAGCCGCAAAAGCAAAATTTGACGAGACTATTGAGGTTCATGTCAGATTGGGTATAGATCCTAAGCAGAGCGATCAAATAGTTAGAGGCACTGTCTCTTTGCCTTATGGTATAGGAAAGACTAGAAGGATTGCAGTTTTAGCAAAAGGCGAAAAGCAGAAAGAAGGTGAAAATGCAGGAGCTGATATTATAGGTTCCGAAGATTTAATTGAAAGTATATCGAAGGGTAGTCTTGATTTTGATGTCTTGGTTGCTACGCCTGATATTATGAAGGATTTAAGTAAAGTTGCTAAAATTTTAGGACCTAAAGGTCTTATGCCAAATCCTAAGTCAGGAACAATAACTTTTGACATAGGGGCGACTGTAAAGGAACTTAAAAAAGGAAGGGTTGAGTACAAGAGCGATTCTTTTGGCATAATTCATGTTCCTGTAGGAAAAGCTTCTTTTGAGAAAAGAAGACTTATTGACAATATAAAATCTTTAGTTGAAGCTGTATTGAAAGCCAAGCCTTCAAGTTCAAAAGGTCAGTACATAAAAAGCATTTCTATATCTTCGACGATGGGACCTGGAATTTATGTTGAGCAAAAGATGTAAAGTTGCTTTTAATATATTGCGATATCTAAAAAGGCGGCTGCAATAGCCGTCTTTTATTTTTGTAAGGATACGATTGAAATGACTAAATCCAAAGAAATAGAAGGTTTGCTTGAACCCATCGCAATCAAAGAAGGTTACGAATTAGTAGATGTTCAATATACTAAAGAAACCTGTGGTGATTGGATTGCAAGAATTTTTATTGATAAAGACGGTGGTGTAGCAATGAGTGACTGTGAAAAAATGAGTATGCTTTTTGGCACGATTTTAGATGAGAGTAGTATATTGAAAGATTCTTATGTTTTGGAAATATCTTCTCCTGGGCTTAATAGAGTTTTAAAAAAAGAAGAAAGTTTTAAACGTTTTATAGGTTCAAAAATAAGACTTCAAACTGTAGAACCGATTAACAATCAGAAGAATTTTTTGGGAAATCTTTTGGAATGTAAAGACGGAAAAATAAAAATTGACGATGTTAGCAATGGAATTTTTGAAATAAATTTTTTAGATATAAAGAGAGCTAATGTAGAAACTGAATTTTAGGAGGGATAAATGTCAGAAAAGGGCAAACTTTTGATGGCTCTTGAACAAATTGAGAAGGATAAGAAAATTAAGAAAGAAGATATTTTGATTGTTACAGAAAATGCGCTTGTTTCGGCATATAAAAAGCATGTTGGCAAAAACGTAAATGTTGAAGCTAAAGTAAATCCAGATACGGGCGAAATGACGGCAAGCGTCGTAAAAATTGTAGTAAAAGATGTAGCTAACCCTTTGTTAGAAGTATCTCTTAAAGATGCAAGAAAAATAAATGAAGAAATAGAAGTAAGTGAAGAAGTAAGAATCCCATTGAATACTCAGGATTTTTCTCGTATAGCTGCTCAGACGGCAAAGCAGGTTATTGTTCAAAAGATTAGAGAATCTGAAAGATGGTCTTTGTTTGAAGAAATGAAAGAAAAAGTAGGACAAATAGTAAGCGGAGTTGTATATCGCATAGTAGGAAGAAACCTTATAGTTGATTTAGGAAAGAGTGAAGCAATTCTTCCCAGTAGTGGGCAAGTTTTTAAGGAAAAGTTTAAGATAGGTCAACACATAAAAGCTATTATAATAAAGGTTGAGAAAAGCTCAAATGGATTAGAAATTATTTTATCTCGCGCAAGTGCTGAGCTTGTAAAGAGACTATTTGTGCTTGAGGTCCCGGAAATTTACGAAAAAGTTGTTGAGATTGTAAATGTCGTAAGAGATTCGGGAATGAGGACTAAAGTAGCAGTTTTATCGCATAATCCTAAAGTTGACCCTGTAGGAGCTTGCCTTGGTATAAAAGGCGTCAGGATAAAACCAATTATAGATGAATTAAGAGGGGAGAGAATAGATTTAGTCCCCTATTCTCTGGATCCTATTAAATACATAGCTGGATCATTATCGCCGGCAAAAGTTATCTCTGTAAGTATTGTTTCCGAAAATGAAAAGAAAGCCGAAGTTTTAGTAAGCGACGATATGCTTTCTCTGGCTATAGGCAAAAATGGGCATAATATTAGACTTGCGGCAAAACTTACCGGTTGGCATATAGACGTAAAATCTGAAAAACAGAAAAAAGAAGAAATTGACGCTAAAATAGAACAACATACAGAAAATCTTTCCGAGCTTGAGGGGCTTAGCGAAAAAACTATAGAAACGCTTGTAAATTCAGGATTTACAAATATAGAAAAGCTTTCTTCATTGAGTATAGAAAATCTAACTACTTTGTCTGGTATTGGCGAAAAAACAGCTGAAAAAATTATAGAAGCAGCAAAGAAAAGTTTGGTAAATAAGCTTTAATTGACAAGCTAACATCTGATCAATATAATGAACATGGGAGCATATTATGCCTATAAAAAAAGATAGTAAAGAGAAAGTTATAAAAAAGAAAACAATTTCTGTGGTGCCAAAAACCAAAGATGTTTCCGCAAAAAAGACTATAAAGAAAACTGCCACAACAACATCTAAGAAAACGGTCAAAGCTAAAATTTCTACAAAAAAGACAGAATTAAAAAACGAAAGTAAAACTGCTAAAACAAAAATAACAAAATCTTCAATAGCTAAAAAGAAAACTGTAAAAAAAACAGCTTTACATAAAAAAAAACAAATTGAACAAAATACAGCAGCTAAAATTGTTGAAAAAAGAGAAGATGAAATTATAAAAGGTGAGCCTAAAAAAGAGGAATCGGAAAAGATTAAAGAATCGGCGGTTAAACAGGATACAGATGGACAGAATAAGAAAAATGATTCTGTCGTTAACAATGTAAAAGTTGAAACTCCAAATAAATATAAACAAAAAACTAATGAACAGAAAACTTCTATTCCAGTAAAAACTAAAGAAGTTAAGTCTAATGTAACCGTGGTGACAAAAAAAGATGTAATTTCAATAAACGAACTTATAACTGTAAGAGAACTTGCTGATAAGATGAGACTTAGATCGGGTTATGTTTTAAAGAAACTTCTGTCAATGGGAAGCCTTGCCACAATAAATCAGAGGCTGGATATAGATACTGCCAGTCTTTTAGCAAATGAATTTGGTTATGATATTAAAATGGAATCCATTTATTCGGAAGAGAAAATTGAAGCTGCAGATCAGCATGAAGATCCATCTAAATTAAAATCTCGTTCGCCTATTGTTACAATTATGGGTCACGTTGACCATGGCAAAACATCACTTTTAGACGCTATAAGAAGCAGTAATATTGCGTGCGACGAGCATGGTGGAATAACTCAACATATAGGTGCATACAAAGTGCAAGTTCCTTGCGGTGGTTATATAACATTTTTAGATACTCCGGGACACGAAGCTTTTACGGCTATGCGTTCAAGGGGATCGCAAGTTACTGATATAGTTGTGCTTGTCGTTTCGGCTACTGACGGAGTCATGCCTCAGACTGTTGAGTCCATAAACCATGCTAAAGCTGCAAACGTTCCTATAATTGTTGCGGTAAACAAAATAGATATGCCTGCTGCTGATCCTCAGAAAATAAGGCAAGAGTTAAGTAATTATGGGTTTATTCCAGAAGAGTGGGGTGGCGATACTATAATGATTGATATTTCTGCCAAACAGAGAACGAATATAAACTTATTGTTAGAAATGATTTTTCTCAAAGCTGAAATGATGGAACTTAAAGCAAATCAGGATAGGAATGCAGAAGGTATATTAATAGAAGCAAGGCTTGACTCTAATAATTGGGTAGTCGCTACTTTGGTGATTCAAACTGGAACTTTAAAAATTGGCGATAATATTGT
>JAITKL010000058.1 GCA_031278405.1 Endomicrobium sp.
CTGTAATTTTACAAAGATTATCTTAAAGTGTCTGATTTGAATACAAGGCAGAGATTGAAGAGTTTAATTATGATGCCTTAAGTTTTTATTTTACTAAAAATTTAATTAAACCCTAAAAATCCTTATTTATTAGAGGTTTCTCAAAATAAAAACCTTTGGAAATAAGTTATGGGTGGCTGACGGGACTTGAACCCGCAGCCTTCGGCTCCACAAACCGACGCTCTAACCAATTGAGCTACAACCACCAAATAAACGTCTCCGGCGTGAGTTGAACACGCAGCCTACTGCTTAGAAGGCAGTTGCTCTATCCAATTGAGCTACGGAGACATCAATTAATATCTATTATAAATACTTATAATAGCAAAAACATTATCATTACATCAATAATTACCAATATCTGAGTTTATAGGTTAGATAAAAGAGAAAGAGACAATTTTATATGTTGCGTATTAATAAATATGCTAAATTTGCGGCTAAAATCAGCCCTAGAAAAATAAAGCGATTTTTACATTTAAGATTTTTTGAACAAAACAAAAAAAGGAAGTAAAATAACAACTCAATTACCGTAGGTTTTTCAAAGTTTATAACAGCATATTTTATATTAGCCATAATATTTGTTATAGATAAAACAAAATTCAAAATTATTGATAAAATTACAGAAACAAACACAGCTAAATGCTTTAAAATAAAACTTAAAGCATAGAAAGAAATGCCTAAACATAAAATAATTCCTCCTAATGGCACAACTATAATATTTGTTATAAAAGAAATTATTGAAACTTTGCCAAAATAATACATACAAATAGGGATTAAAACTATCTGCACAGCTAATGTAACGGATAAGACGCTGCAGAAAAAACAAAGCAGATAACTTTTCACATTTTTAAATATGCTGTAAACATCTTTATAAAAACATACTATTCCTATCGTCGCGCCATAAGACATTTGGAATGAAGCGGCAAACATCTGCTGAGGCTCAAAAATAAGTATAAACAAAGCAGATAATGCCAACGAGTTAAAAATCAGAGGCTCTCTATCCAAAGCTAATGCAATAAATATGCAGGAAAGCATTATTGAAGCTCTTAAGGCAGGCGGATTAGCGCCTGTCATTAGTGCATAGAAAAATATAATAGGAATACTTAAAAGAGAAGCTTTTTTAAAAGATAAACCTACCGCTTTCAAAATGAAAAGAACGATAAAACTTATAAAACATACATGCAATCCGCTTACTACTAAAATATGCATTATTCCGGAATTTACAAAATCATTTTTTACGCCTTGCGTTAAAGAACTCTTATCGCCGAGTATCAATGACTTTAAAATATCTGAATGGGGCTTTTTAAAATAAGAGTCAAATTTACTTGATATATCTTTACGGGATTCTATAGCAAACTTTTTAATTTTATTAGGATCTGATTTTATATATTCAAAAGAATAAAGGGATAAAACAACATAAACGCCGTTTCTTGCAAGATATTTTTGATAGTCAAACCCCGAAAATGATTCTGGTCTTTTTAGCTTACCTTCTATGTTTAATATATCGCCGTAAGATACGGAATACCCTACTGGTGAATTTACAATAATTTTTTCACCAACAACATTTCCATTTACATTATAAGTTTCCAATAGGAATCGTTTTCTATTTTTAAAGACGTAAGGCTCTGATAAGACCTTCCCCTCTATTGAAACTATGTTGTTATTTTCAGCAAGCATATAGAGTTTGCTTTGATTTTCATATGAAAAATATCCAAAGAAATCTGCAGAGATTATTATTAAAGCATAGATTAAAAAAGCAGTTATAACCGGTCTTTTTCGCAGTAACTTAAATATCCAATCCATTGCGGTCTTAATTATACTAAAATTGATATAATTCCTTTGATATGAAAAATAAAACTGTTTCCTATATTGGCGAATTTGGACTTATAGAAATAATAAAACACAAATTTGCCAAACTTAACTACAACAAAAACGTCGTTGCAGGAATCGGCGATGATTGTTTTTGCTTTAAGGCAGGCAAGAATACTATTTGTATTACAAAAGATATGCTAATAGAAAGCGTTCATTTTAAAAAAAAATGGATAACCGCCAAAGATCTTGGACAAAAAGCAATTGAAGTGAATGTAAGCGATATTGCCGCTATGGGTAATGTAGCTCCAGTGTACGCATTTATAGGATTGGGCATTCCAGCTGATACTCCTAAAAAGTTTATTACAGATTTAGCCAATGGATTTAAGGTGGCTTGCAATAAATACAAAATGACAATGGCAGGCGGCGATACGGTAAAAGCTGACAAAATAACGATATCAGTTACTGTTGTGGGAATAACAAAAAACAAGATAGTAAAAAGAAGCGGAGCAAAACAAGGAGATTTAATAGGGGTAACAAATACTTTCGGAGACGCAAAAGCTGGAATTGCATTGCTTTATAAACATGGAATAAAGTATAAATATTCACGAGAAGAACGTGCACTAATAGCTAAGCAGAATACTCCAAATGCAAGACTTAACGAAGCGCATAAAATAGCGAAATATTTAACGTCTTTAACAGACGCTTCCGACGGACTATATATTTCAATCGGACTTCTTACAAAAAATTCTAACCTTGGAGCCGATATTTACACCGATAGAATCCAACTATCCGAAGATCTAAAAAAAGTTTTTATGGACGAAAATAGATGCTTAAATTTTGCCATTTTTGGCGGCGAAGATTATGAGCTTGTATTTACCGTTCCAAAATCTAAAGCCAAAATAGTACAAAAACTTGTTCCGCAAATTATATATATTGGCGAGACAAATTCGTCAAAAAAGGTAAGATATTTTCACAATGGCAAAGAACAAAAAATTAAATATTTGGGATTTAAACATTTCTAAAAAAAATGTTTTTATAACAAAAACCCCTCAAGAAACAAGAAATTTAGGTACAGTTTTTGCGACATTATTAAAAAGCGGAGATATTATATTTTTAAAAGGTAATTTAGGCAGTGGCAAAACAACATTTATACAAGGCGTTGTAAAAGCGTTTGGCAATAAAGACTTTGCCAGAAGCTCAAGTTTTATGCTTGTAAACGAATATAGAATTCCAAACAATTTAAAACTTTTCCATTTGGATTTATACAGACTGGAGCCATCTAGTATATGGGATATAGGCATAGAAGAATATATTTATAGCAATAATATTTCATTTATAGAATGGGCAGACAGACTCATTGGCGCTGAAAAAGACAATCACTGGAATGTTGAAATTGAAAATCTTGCCGTTGAAAGAAAAATTACAATAAAAAATACTAAAAGATGATAGAGATTATAGATGAAAATTTTAGCTGTTGAAACTTCAGGCAAAACATTTAGCGCAGCGTTAAACGAAAACAGCGTTACTATAGCATCATGTTATTATGAATATGGACACATACACTCCGAAATAATTATTCCTGCTGTAGAAAGAATGTTGAAAGATACCAATATTTCCATTGAAAGCATAGATAAATTTGCCGTATCTGCAGGACCTGGAAGTTTTACTGGAATAAGGGTCGGTATGACAGCAATCAAAACATTTGCACAAATATTGAATAAACCCATAACAGTTGTAGATTCTCTAACTATTTTGGAAAATTCTGTTGTTGAGCAAAAAGACGTTAAAATAGTCGCGGCGATAGACGCATTAAGAAGTGAAGTTTATGTTAAACAAAAAAATGAAATTATTATTAAAAATATAGATTTATTTATAAAAGATTTAAAGAAGCATAAAAATAAAATTCTTGTAGTAGGAAATGCAGCAGAGATATACAGAGAAAAAATTGTAAAGAGTTTTGGAGAATACAGTGTTTCTCTGCCACATATAATGAACATGCCCAAGGCTGAAGTTTTGGGTTCTTTGTCATGCAATCTACCGACTTCAAATTATACAGATATAAAACCTCTTTACATACGTCGTTCTTGGGCAGAAGAAATAAAGAAAAAGCAGAAGATCTTATCTTCTTCAAGCCACTTACTTTAATTAAATTTTTATGCTTATATTATCCTTTCTTAAGACTTTTTTTAGATGCCTCTATAAACAATCTTTTAGCATTTTTTAGTGGGCTTTGATTTCACCAATTTTCTTTACGCTTTTTTACAGGCTTCTTAATAACTTTTGGTTCTTTACTGAGATCTTATAGCTTTAGACTTAGTTGTTTTCTTTTTCTTTAGCTCAATCGCTTTTATTTGCTTTTTCGCATTTATTTATATTATAATTTTAGCTTCACGCCATACGCTTTCAAGATTATAAGAAACTCTTACCTGTGGAGACATAACGTGAACAATCAATCCTCCGTAATCTATAACTCTCCAAGTAGACGAAGATACACCTTCTCTCCTAACTGGAATTACATCATCTTCAGATTTAAAAATCTTTTCAATATCTCCAGAAATCGCATTTATTTGTGGGGTGGACTCTGCCGTCATTACCACAAAATAATTTGCTATTGTTGTTAAATCTTTGACATCTAAAATAACTGTGTCTATAGCTCTCTTATCGTCTGCTATTTTAGCGGTTTTCTTTGCCAAATTTAAAAAATCAATGTTTATCATTAGTATCCATTTTCTTATCAAGAGTATCGTAAATTTTGCAATCTTTGCCGATAAACACATTTATGTCGGCATAAACACCAGAATTATAAGAAACTACTATCTTCCCCGTACCTAAAATCTCAGATATTTCTAATGCCTGTGTAAAATTTCCTTTATAATCCTTTATTAGAGTTGTATCGTACACAATATAAGAACTCCCCCAATCCAAAACATCAAACTTTCTTGCTCTTAAAAGCCATGTTATTTTCTCAGCCATACGAGGTTGTCTTGAGGCATTTTTTATATCAATTGTAACATTCTTTTTATTTATGTCTGCATCGTTGTTGTAATATATTTTATCCAAAAACTCTTCAATATCTTGTTTGTTTGGCTCAATTCGCATTCTTACATGTTTTACAGGCATGTCACAAAACATAACTATAGGTCTCTGTTTCTTTATTCTAAAAATCAATGTAATTAACGATATTTTCGGAATATTCGTATTTATATATTTATAATTTTTTTGAATTTGAAAAAATCTATAAGGGAGTAAATATAAAGTTCGCTCTAATGTTTCTAAACAATTCAACAACTCCAAATCTTTATTTTTAAACTCATTTGCAGCTAATAGGGATTTAACATTTTTATCGCTACCAAAAATATCGTTAAACGTTTTAAAGCTCATATTAATATAAAAGTCCGATGAAGCGGCATTGCCAATAACTTCATGCAAATCTAAATAAAATTTATCTACTGCACTGTCTAAACCTTTTCTTGAATTTTCATAAAATAGAGTTTTTAAACTCCTTGCTCTTACCTTTTTCTTAAAGACAACAGTTTCAGTATTCACGCTTAAAACTTTTAATAATTTTTTTTGACAGTCGTATATAATTTGATACGAATCAAAACGGTCTGCAAACGCGCCGTCTGAATCATACAACAAAACTGAAAAAGAGAAGCTACCATTGTCTTTAATTTTTCTAAATACTACATCGCTTTTACATATGTAGATATATACTGCAACAAAAACAGCCAAAAATAAGCAAAAACAAATAACTTTTATCTTACCAGTTCTTTTTAACGTTTGAAACATACCAATTCCAAGTGTCTATAGTTTGATGGCAAAGCCAACCACTATTGCGTATAACATAGTCTATTTTCTGCGCAAGCACCTCAAAAAAAGCCTTATTTAAATCTTCTTTTGCCATTTCTCTTAAAGCTCCAGCATGCTTCCATTTTCTATCATGCGAAATAGAATCCGACACAAAAATTAAGCGCTCCAAAATACTCATATTTTCCCTGCCAAGCGTATGATATTTTATAGCTTTTAAAACAGACTCGTCTTTTATTTTAAAATACTCCTGCGCAATTATTTCTCCCGCAAATGAATGAAGAAGATGTGGAGAATTAGCAGATATTTCTTTAAAATATTTTAATTTTTTTTTACGATTTTTAAAGAATTTTACCAATTCTTTGTCTGTCATAGATTTTGCGCAATCATGCAAAAGTCCTGCAAACCATGCCTTTAGAGCATTTACGCCGTTTTTTTCTGCAAGCGAAACTGCAAGATTTGCAACATTGTAAGAATGTTCTAAGCGTTTAGGGTTTAGATGCAAAGATAAATATTCAAATATCTCTTCATCAATATCTGTGTTCATTTGTACAGTCTCCGCTTGACAATATAACTATAAACCTTTTTATCTAGGAACAGCTTAGATTTTTTAGAATCTTCTTTTATCATTTGTCTTATTTTGGTGGACGAAATATCTTTAGTTTCATTTTGAGCAACTATACATCTATCCAAATATTTTGTGTCTTTTTTTATTTTTACGCCTGGTCTTTTAACAACCATAAACTTATAACGGCTTGATAAATAATCTATATTTTTCCATGTAGGCAGCTCTAAAAGAGAATCTGAGCCTATAATCATATATATTTCATCTTCTGGATACAAACTTTGAAAATAATCTAACGCTTGGTATGAATAAACTATTTTCTTTTTCAAAAGTTCATACAAACTTATTTCAATTTGTGGCAAACCTTTGGTAGCAATACTCAACATTGCAATTCTGTCATCAATATTTGCATACTGTTTACTTTTATGCGGAGGAGTATAGGCTATGACAAAAATAACTTTCTTAAAGTCACATGACTCTAACGCAAATTTTACAAGCTGAATGTGCGATTTATGGACAGGATCAAAAGAACCGCCAAAAATGGCTATTTTACTCATTTATATTTCCTATATTTTTTGCTTCTATCCAACCAGAGACGCTCCTACCTTTTGAATGCGCTGTTATATTTATCCAATTTTCGCTTTCTGAAATTATATTAACAATTTTTCCTTCAGCAAATCTAAAAATTTCTGGGTTATTTTCTCCTGGACCACTCCTTATAATTGATGACGATAATACAACAGTTTTTTTAACCGAAAATTCATCGCAGCTTTTCAAAGCAAAAAGTGGCAAGCATATAATCAAAAAATATAAATAAAATAGTAATTCTTTTAACAAACGAATTTCTTTTAAAAAGAAATAAAGAAAAAGATAATAAAAACAAAATTATAAAAATTGACGAAGCTATTGTTATTTCATTTAAAGAAAAATGTTTCAAAATGATGTCTTGAATATTTTGTTCTCTTTCTTGTCCTGCCTCAACGTGCAAAAAGTGCATTTTTTCTTTTATGTCTTTATCTCTAGGAGCAAGCTTTGAAGCTTTCTCTATGTTTAATATTGCTTTGCCAATATTGCCAGCTCTGTAATATGCGTTTGAGAGATTGTAATAAACATAAGGATCTTCTACTTTTTCTATTTGTATAAGGCTTTCGTATTTTCAATGGTCTTGAGAAAATTTTCTTTTTTAAAGCTGTTTTCGGCATTATCTATCTGAGTTTGATGTATATTTTTGGCAAAACATATGCCGAAACTCAAATAAACAGTAAAAATCAATATAAACTTTCTCATATTTAATTTCCTAAATAAAAGATGTGATAGTAATAAAAGCGTCGGCAAAACTCTGCCTGACGCTCTTCAAATTAATATATATTATATAAATCTTTACAAACCTTCCATACTTGAAAGCTCCATTTGTTTCAAAAAATCTTTATTAGACTTTGAATTTAAAAGCCTTTTTCTTAACTCTTCCATAACTTCTATGGAATTCATTGAATTCATCCATTTTCTGAGTATCCACATTTTATTTTTTTCGTTTTCATTTAAAAGAAGTTCTTCTTTTCTAGTCCCAGAACGCAAGAGATCGATAGCAGGAAACACTCTTCTATCAGCAAGCTTTCTGTCAAGATAAATTTCGCAATTGCCAGTACCTTTAAATTCTTCAAATATAACATCATCCATTCGGCTGCCAGTTTCAACAAGAGCAGTGCCTATTATCGTTAAACTACCGCCTTCTTCAATGTTTCTTGCCGCGCCAAAAAATCTTTTTGGTCTCTGCAAAGCATTTGAGTCTAATCCTCCTGAAAGAACTCTTCCGCTTGAAGGCATAGCCGCATTATAAGCCCTAGCAAGCCTAGTAATAGAATCCAAAAGAACCACAACATCTTTGCCGTTTTCAACCATTCTTTTGGCTTTTTCTATAACCATCTCAGAAACCTGTATATGTCTGTCTGACGGCTCGTCAAAAGTTGAAGAAATAACCTCACCCTTTACAGAGCGTTGCATATCGGTAACTTCTTCAGGTCTCTCGTCTATGAGCAACACCATAAGCACTATATCCGGATTATTTTCAGTAATTGCGTTGGCTATTTTCTGTAAGAGCACAGTTTTGCCGCTTCTTGGGGCAGCGTTAACAAGCACTCTTTGACCTTTTCCTATGGGTATCAGCATATCAATAACCCTTGTAGATACTTCTTCTTTTTTTGTTTCAAGAACAATCTTCTCATTAGGATATAAAGGCGTCAAATTATCAAATAAAGCCCTGTCCCTTATACCTTCTAAATTCTCCTGTTCGTTGATTGATTTAACTTGAAGCAAAGCAAAATATCTTTCAGATTGAGTTTGAGGAGGGCGAACATATCCAGCCACAGTATCACCTTTTCTTAAAACAAATTTCTTTATTTGAGATGGGGAAATATAAATATCATCCGGACCTGGCAGATAGTTGTAATCAGGAGATCTCAAGAATCCAAATCCGTCAGGTAAAATTTCTAAAACTCCTTCATCATAAACTAGTTTATTCTCTTTTGACTGTGCCTCAAAAATTTTAGCTATCAATTCCTGTTTTCTTAAACCCGCGACGCCATCAAGTCTAAGATTTTTTGCTGTCTCTATCAGTTCTGTCATTGTTAGTTTAGACAAAACTGACATATTCATAGATTTATCTTTTTCCATTAACTCCTCCTCGGAGTCCAAAACACTATACAACAAATTAATTAAAAGAGAATTGTAAAAAATTTAAAAGAATAGCGTGTTTGAAATTCCATTAGCTACACTGATTTGTTTTATTTCGCTTGTTATTTTTGGCTTGTGTAAAAGATATTAGTACAATAACAACGTAATGAAATATTACTATTATTTAAAATTAGATGTCAATAATCCGTATATATTTTCTATTTTGTTTTTCAGATCTTTTTTAGAACCTGAATTATCTACTACAAAATCAGAAAGTTTAACTTTTTCTTCCATAGGCATTTGTGAAGCTATTCTTTTTTTTATCTCATCATCGTTTAAATCGTCGCGAAGCGTCAAACGTTCAACTTGAATATCATAAGAAATTTTAATCGTAACAATTTTATCGCAAACTTTGTCTAAGCCCGTTTCAAAAAGAAGAGGGGCATTGATAACTAAAACTTCTTTTTCCGAAATTCTTTTTAAAATGATTTCGTTTATACGAGAAATTATACGACCATGAAGAATTTCCTCAACTTTCAACTTAGAACTAACATCGGAAAAAATTATGTCAGCGAGTTTTTTTCTGTTTAAAGTCCCATCTACAGATAAAATATCGTCTCCAAAAATCTTCACAATTTCTTGCAAAGCCGGTTTGTCTTTGCAAGTAAGCTCTTTTGCAACAGCGTCCGCATCTATGCAAAATGCGCCTAATTCCTCAAAATATTTAGCGCTTTCGCTTTTGCCGGAAGCAACGCCACCTGTCAAACCTATTATCATATCTTTTTCATCTCTCCCCAATTATGTCCAATTTTAACATCAATAAGCAAGGGAACATCTAATTTAACCGCATTTACCATCTTATCTTTTACAATTGAGATTATAGCTTCCTTCTCCTCAAGAGGAGCCTCAAGAAGAAGATCGTCGTGAACCTGCAAAATCATTAAAGATTTATAGCCTTTAATTTTAAGTTCATTATATATACTTATCATTGCAATTTTTATTATATCTGCAGAACTGCCTTGAATGGGGGTATTTAACGCCATTCTTTCACCAGCATTTCTTACCTGAACATTAGATGAACGAAGCTCCGGTATATATCTCACTCTCCCTGTAATAGTAGTGACATATCCGTCGTTTAAAGCCTGCTCTACTATAAATTTCATCCAAGTTTTTACACCATTATATTTTCCAAGGTATCCGTCAATATAGTCTTTGGCTTTAGCAACAGTTATATTTAACTGTTTTGAAAGACCAAAAGGCGATATCCCGTAAATTATGCCAAAATTTATGGACTTCGCAGCGTTTCTCAAACTATTAGACAAGGTCTCGGAGTTTTTTATACTAAATATTTCTCTTGCCGTAACGGCATGAATGTCTGCTCCTTTATTAAATGCGTCAATAAGTTTTTTATCTTTTGAAATATGAGCCAAAACTCTTAAGTCAATTTGAGAATAGTCAGCTGATATAAAAATTCCCCCAGATTCTGGGATAAATGCTTTTCTAAATTCTCTGCCATAAGTAGATTTTATAGGAATATTCTGCAAATTAGGATCTGTTGAAGACAATCTTCCCGTAGCTGTTACAGCTTGGTTAAAAACTGTGTGTATTCTATCTCCATAATAAGCACAGTAATTATTTATAGGATCTAGATATGTGCTTTTTAATTTTTGAAATTCTCTGTATTTTAAAACTTCTGAAGGAAATTCATAAGATGAAAGTTCCAGCAAAACGCTTTCATCCGTAGAATATCCCGTTTTCGTCTTTTTTATTATAGGAAGATTTAATTTTTCAAACATTACGTGGGCAAGTTGCCTTGGCGAATTTATATTAAATTCTTTGTCTGATATCTTATATATATTATTTTCGACATGCTTTAATTCGGAGACAATTCTTTCGTTAAACGCTCTCAAAAAAGAAGTGTCTATCTTTATGCCTACTATTTCCATTTCTGAAAGAATTTCAATCAAAGGCATTTCCATATTAAAGAAAAGATTAGCAAAATTCTTTTCTTTTATTTGAGTTTCAAATATTTTGTAAAGAGCAAACTCTACAGCTGAAAAAGAGTTTGCATATTTAGCAACATGGTCAATCGGCAAATCAGCGAAAGAAAAATTTTTTATGCCCTTCTCATTAAAGTTTACACCATCTAGTTCAAAATTTAGATATTCCTTTGATAAATTTTCAATTTTGTGGGATTTTGCCGAATCCAAACAATAAGACGCAAGCATAGTGTCAAAATAAATATTATTTAGAACAATATGCAACATTTTATATATATTTCTTTCCTGCTTTAAATCATATCCGACTTTTTTTATTGTGTTAGAAGCAAAAACAGGAGAAAATACTTTCATAAATTCATCTAATGACATCTGTATAAAGGTTAAATCGTTATGTCCAATCGGAAAATAAAAAGATTTTTTATTGACACACATAGACACACCGACAATTTTAGCTTTCAAAGAATCCACATCAGACCATATTGTCTTCAAAGAAAACTCACCAGCATCTTTTATGATACCTATAACTTCTAAAGCTCTTGCTGTGGAATTTACTATCTCAAATTTTAAATCATCTTGCAAAAAATCATCAAAGTTAAGTTCTTTGCTTTTGTCTGAATATTTGTCCACAAGGCTTTTAAATTCATACTTTTCAAAAAAAGAAACTGCTTTGTCAATATCTAAATCTTTGTTTTCAAAATCATTTAATTTGTAATCTAAAGGAACGTTAAAATTAAGTTCTATCAACTTTTTGCTAAGCTCAACATTATCTTTGCCCTGTTGTAATAATTTTCCAGTCTTACCTTTTATTGAGTCCGCATTTTGTAATATATTTTTAAGGCTTCCGTATTCTTTTAGAAGCTTTACGGCTGTTTTATCACCTATCCCTTTTATGCCGGGAACATTATCGCTCGCGTCGCCAGTCAAAGCAAAAATATCAAGCAGTTGATTCGGCTTAACACCGTACTTTTCCTCAACTTTTTTTGTATCGTACATTATGTCTTTGGAGTCATTCCAAACTAAAACATTTTCATCTTCAGTCAACTGCAATATATCTTTGTCGCCTGTTATAATTACAGTTTGGACCGAGTTTTCTTTATTATATTTTACTATTGTTGCTATTAAATCATCCGCTTCATAGCCTTGAATTTCCACTCTAGAAATATTCAATGCGTCAACAGCTTCCCTTGCCAAAGGCATCTGGTTGATGAGAGCTTCATCTAAAGGTTTTCTATTAGCTTTGTATTCTTTAAATATTTCATGTCTAAAATTTTTTGAAGGATAATCAAAACAAACCGCAATATAGTCAGGAGCGAAAATACTCTTAATTTTAAGCAACAATCTTATAAAGCCATAAACAGCGTTAACTTGTTGATTATTTGATGTGGATAATGGCGGCAAAGCGTGATACGCTCTGTGAATGTACGCGTTGCCGTCTAAAATAAAAAATTTTTTCATAGATTGTCTATGTAATATCCGGCACTGATTGCCGCCTGAGCACCATCTGAAGCTGCTGTAACAACTTGTCTAAGATGTTTTTGTCTTATATCACCGCAGGCAAAAATCCCGTCAACTGAAGCACGCATATCTTCATCAGTTACAATGTATCCATGCTCATCAAAAGCTATCCCGGCAACAAACAGACTGTTTGGAACAACCCCTATAAACACAAAAATCCCGTCAACTTCCAAATATCTGTCCTGATTTGTTTCCAAATCTGTTACAGCTATCTTTTCTATGTGTTCTTCGCCAATAATTTCTTTTGGAACCGTATTATACATGACAGATATATTCGGACGAGATAGCATTCTTTCCTGCAAAATCTTTGTTGCTCTTAGCTCGTTTCTTCTATGTAAAATAGTAACTTTCTTTGCGAATTTCGCTAAATATATAGACTCTTGTATTGCAGAGTCCCCTCCACCTGCAACCAAAACTTCTTTCTCTCTGTAAAAAGGAGCGTCGCAGGTTGCACAGAAAGACACACCTTTGCCCATAAATTTAGCTTCGCCGGGAATATTCATTTCTTTTATACGGGTCCCTGTGGCTATAATAACAGTTTTTGACTCGTAAACAGAATTTACAGTTGCAACTTTTTTTACGGAGCCATTTTTAATTTCTTTAACTTCCTCATAAACTATTTCCGTACCAAAATCTCTTGCTTGGTTTTCAAGTTTAACAGCCAAATCAAAACCATTAACACCTCCGTTAAATCCGGGGTAATTTTCAAGTAACTCAGTTACAGTCATTTGTCCACCGCAACCATTTTTCTCTATAAGCAATGCTCTAAGTCTGGCTCTTGACGAATAAATTGCAGCAGACAATCCTGCTGGACCTCCACCAACTATTATAACGTCATATACCATATTTTTTCCTTTTTAATTCTAATTCCTAAAGAGCGGAATCTATAAGTTTCTCTAAGTCGCCTTTAGGTCTAAATCCTACTATTTTGCTCAAAACTTCATTGTTTTTAAATAGTATCAGACATGGAATTGACGTTATTTGAAATTTTGCAGCCAAGGACATATTTTCATCAGTATTTACTTTGAATACTTTAGCTTTCCCGTTGTATTCAGAAGCAATCTCTTCAATAACAGGAGAAAGCATCTTGCAAGGACCGCACCACGGCGCCCAAAAATCAACAAGCACAGGTTTATCGGATGATAATACTTCTTTCTCAAAATTAATCTCGTTTATTTCAATTGCCATATAAAATCTCCTTATTGCAAAATTAGAATTTGTCACCTATTGCCAAATGTCCGCCTTGAATAAACGACCAAGCAGACATTGCAGACTTGCTTTCAGGCTGTACTTTTGAAACTAAAATTTTACCTTTCAAACACGAAACAACAAACCCCTTACCTTTTTCTATGGATGAAATTACTCCAAAATCTTTATTTTTAGAATCAGTGTCAAATATTTCAATGTCTATAAATTTAATTCTTTTTCCTTTAAAAGTTCCTTTAGACACCACCGAATATATGCCAGGCCAAAGATACAATCCTCTAAATTGATTATATATATCACCCGCTTTTTTGCTCCAGTCTAAATACCCTTTTTCTTTTTTAAAAGACGGAGAAAAAGTCGGTTCACCAACTTGGGGCTTGCCCACTTGCTCACCTGAACGAAATAATCCTAAAGTTTCGTTCATAGTTTCTATTCCCAAAGGAATAAGTTTATTGAATAAAGTTTTAGAGTTATCCTTTTCTTCTATAAAAAGTTTCTTTTGAATAAGAATATCGCCTGTATCAAGTCCTTTTTTAATATAAAACGACGTTACTCCTGTTTCAGTCTCTCCGTTAAGCAGCGCATATTGTACTGGCGCTGCTCCTCTGTACTTTGGAAGAAGGGAAAAATGAATATTGAAAGTTTTATATTTTGGCAGATTAAAAACTCTTTCATGGATAATCTTGCCATAAGCGACAGCTATGCCAACATCAGCGTTAAAATCCTTTAACTCTTCAATAACTTCAGGCACAAAATTTTCAGGCTGAATAAATTTTATATTGTTTTCTAAAGAATAAGTTTTTAGTGCAGGAGGAGTAAGTTTTTGTCCTCTTAAAGCAGGCTTATCGGGCATAGTTACAACAAAAATTTCATTGACGACAGTATTCAATGCTTCAAGATAAATTTTAGAAACTTGAGCTGTGCCAAAAAATAAAATTTTCACCAATCGCCTTTCTTTTTTCTTCTTTTTATTTCTTTCTCTATATTTTTTCTCTTCCAATCTGGAAGATAATCTATAAAAATTTTTGCGTCTAAATGGTCTATTTCGTGCTGAATCGCTCTGGCGAGAAGACTTTTAGCTTCAATCGTTTTATTTTTACCTTCTAAATCCGTATATTCTGCCACAATATTAGAAAAACGTTTTACATCGGCAAAAATCTCTGGAAGTGACAAACATCCTTCTTGCTCTAATATTTTATCGCTACTAGAAGCTATTTTTGGATTTATCATAACCAGCGGCAATTTTTTATCAGGATCAATGTCAATAACACATACTCTTAAAGACACTCCTACTTGAGGAGCAGCCAAACCCAGACCACGCAACGAATACATTGTTTCAAACATATCTTCAGTAAGACGTTTTATATCTTTGCTAATTTTTTGAACCAAACCTGACTTCTTTCTCAAAATAGAATCGCCGTACTTTTTTATCTCCAGCTTTGCCATAGTGCATCAATTTTATCATTTTATCGGAAAAGCTTTCAATTCTTACAAAGCGTGACTTATATTTTACTTAGTACCACGTTTTAGTTTAGATTTCTATCCCCGAAAGAAAGCGACAAGATATTTTTGATTAAAGATTGTAAGATTTACTGATTTTTGAGCAAAAACTAGAGGTAGTATAAAAAATAATGCTAAATATAGATCTTTGAATTAGATAAGTGAGCTATAAGCCAATAATTAACACTTCTTTTGTGTCAGAATTTGATAAAGCATATTTGTAATCTCGGCTATAAACTTCATAAGTAATATCTTTATATTTGCTCAAAATTTCATGTAATTTCTCAATACTTGGTATTCCATCTTTACGATATGAGATCACAATTTTTGAATTTTGATATTTTTTAATTAATTTTTCAAATTCCGATGTAATATTATCTTTATCAGTCCAAGGACATTTGCCGTCTCGTTTAATCGGAATATGTTTATAATTTCTATTTATCTTTTTCCCCCAATTTGAATAGTCAGCTATGCCTTCTAGAAAATGATAAAAGTCTAAATAATTCGTGCCGACACCTTTGCTTGATATGTATGGGGTGTCAAAATAGACCATATCTACATTTTCAATATCTAACTTTTGAGCATCGTTATTATAAGAAATACAGTTTGTGCCATTTGAAAAAATGGCATTATTTGCTTCTTTAACAAAGTACCTAAAATAACTCTC
>JAITKL010000081.1 GCA_031278405.1 Endomicrobium sp.
GGGCATGAAATCCAACAAGTTAAGCAATGTATGCACTTATCTTTGTTCCATACAGGTCTTATTGAACGCCAACTCCCAGTATCAAAAACTGCGGCTGTTCCAGGTTCTACATAATCCCCAACAGGAAGCTCCGCGGCAGTCATTTTTTTATTAGCACTTTCTTTATTCACTTTATTCCTCCAAGGAGCAAAAATCTCCCTATATTTTTAAATTTACAGACTTTTTACTTCGTCAAAAGCACGTTTTATAGATGAAAGATTCCCATCTATAACTTCAGGTTTGTGTCTGAATTTTGCCATAAGTTTGCTTTTTGTATCTTCAAGAACACTGTTAATATCAAGTGTTCCTATTACTTTGACTAAAGCTCCAAGCATAGGCGTATTTGGTATGTCTTTTCCTATTGTTTCACGGGCTATTTGGCTTGCATTTACAACATAAACCTGATCTGCATCAATTCCAAGCTTTTTAGCAATTTCATCTGAGCTAAAAGAAGTATTTACTATAACTTTGCCGGTAGTTCCTATTCCATCTGTAACTGGCACTGACTCCATAAGAGAAGGATCCAATATAACAACATAATTGGGATTTGTAACGCCTGAATGAATTGTTATAGCGTCTTCGCTTACTCTATTGAAAGACTGAACTGGCGCTCCCATTCTCTCCGGGCCGTATTCAGGAAAAGCTTGAATGTGCTTACCTGTTGCTAAAACAGCTTCGGCAAATAAAAGCGCTGCTGTTTTGGCGCCTTGTCCACCGCGTCCATGCCAACGAACTTCAATCATTTTAGCTGACATTTTTATGCTCCTTTATTTGAGAAGTAAACAAACACGAACGATCTCAGATTAAGCCTTATTTAAAACTCTTTTCCAATCCCACTTTTTCTTTTTACACTAATTTAGTTTTGAGTTTACGAATACTCTTTACATCTCCTTGCGACCCGCAATTGCACGTGAAATAGTTACCTCGTCAGCATATTCAATATCCCCACCAACGGGTAAACCATATCCAAGTCTTGTTACTTTAATACCTAATTTTTTTATAAGTTCCGCGATGTAAACTGCAGTCATTTCGCCTTTAGAATCAGTATCGGTAGCAATTATTACCTCACTAATGTTATCACTTTTTAGTCGTTTTATCAAATTGTCAATTCTTATATCATCAGGACCTACGGCATCTAAAGGAGACAATGCTCCGCCAAGAACAAAATAGAGACCTTTATAATCCTTAACTCTGCTAACTGCTATTAAATCTTGAGGAGTTTCCACTATGCAAACCATATTGTGATCCCTCTCAGAATCAGAACATACAAGACACGGATCATGTTCACTTAGGTTATAGCAAATGCTACAACTTTTCATTGTCTGCCTCGCCTTGAGTATAGAATCTACAAGCCTACTTACCTCATTCTCCGACATCTTTAATATATGATAACTTAAGCGTTCTGCCATTTTTGGACCTACTCCCGGCATTCTTTTTATTATTTCAATTATTCTTTCTATAGATTGAGGCCTGTTCATATTATTTACTGTCCGTGATCTTTTTAGCGGTAGATTTAAACTTCTTAGCTATATCCTCTATGTGTTTGGGCACAGCTGTCTTTGCAGTTTCTTTTAAATCTTCTTTAATCGTATATTCAACGGAAGATATAAGATTTGCTTCTTTTATCACTATGTCTTCTTGCTTGGTCGGCAAAGTGTTTTTTTCAATCATAACTTTAATTTTTACATTTATTCCTGCCTTTTTTTGGAACAATTTTGCAATCTGTTCTTGAAATCCCACGACGCCTTCGTACTCAAACTGTCCAGGAACAGACAACTGTATAGACGCATCGCCAGTAACCTTAATTACAGCTTTTTTTAAAGACTGAGCCGTAAGAGGATGTTTTTTTATTATTTCAGCAACCAGTTCGTCCCATATGTTTATCAAATCGGCAGGCACGGCAACGTTGCAACTTTCTTTTATTTCTACTTGTTCAGTCCCAGAAGTTTCAAAACTGTATTCCTTCTTAATAACATTTTTTTCAAGTTCATCGATTCTATTTATAAGCTCACCAACGTTATAATAAGGTTCACACATCTTGAGTAAATACATTTCAAGAAGAATTCTCGGTTGGTCATGCCAACGCATCTCTTCCAAAGCTTTTGACAACAAATTGTTCATTCTTATATGGCGTAAAACCGTGAACAAACTCTTTTGAATTTCAAAAAGATTTTTATCTTCTGTAGAAATTTCCGCTACTTCGGGATTTATCAAGTAAATCATAACCTGTCTTAAGTGATCTCGCAGATCTCTTGCAAACTGCAAAATATTATATCCCTCATTGTTAATTTCCTTGACAAGTTTTAGAATAGCTTGAATATCGCCTTTGGCAATATTTTCAGTAACCAAAGCAATCATATCTTTTGGAAGAAGACCAAGAAGTCCTCTTATATATTCACCTGTTATCTTTCCTGCATTTGATGAAGATACTGCCTGGTCTAATAAACTTAAGGCATCTCTCATAGAGCCGCCAGAAGATGCGGTAATAATGCTTAAAGCGTCAGAATCTACCTCAAAACCTTCTTTTTGAGCGATATTTTGTATAGCTGAAGCCATCTCTGAAGCAGATATAAGTTTAAATCTATATTTTTGACATCTTGAAAGAATAGTAACTGGAATTTTATGCTGCTCAGTAGTAGCCATTATAAAAATTACATGGACAGGAGGCTCTTCCAAAGTTTTAAGGAGAGCGTTGAATGCTTGAATAGTTATCTGATGCGCTTCGTCTATAATATAAATCTTGTAATTTGAGTGAGAGCTTGCAAACTTTACGTTCTCTCTTAACGCTCTTATTTCATCTATACCATTATTTGACGCACCATCTATTTCTAATACGTCAACACTTGAACTTTTTGAAACTTCAAGACAGTTCTCGCAAACACCGCAAGGAATAACAGTAGGACCGTTTTTGCAGTTTAACGCTTTGGCAAGTATCCTTGCCATAGTTGTTTTCCCGCAACCTCTGGGACCGCTGAACAAATAAGCATGCGATATTCTTTTTTCAAAAATAGCGTTTTTAAGGGTTTGAGAAATATGGATCTGTCCTATGACTTCGTCAAAATTTTGAGGTCTAAATTTTCTTGCTAATCCAAGATATGACAT
>JAITKL010000011.1 GCA_031278405.1 Endomicrobium sp.
CTAACGCCTCTTGCTGCTACAATGACAGCAAGAATGTCATCAAGAGGTACTCGTCTTTGAGGATTATTTTGACTATCGCATACGAGGCAACCTCTATCAATAAAAAGCCTACTTGCGTGATTGAGGATGTGTATTATATGGTAGCTCATATTGCAGGTTTAATCTATTTGTTTATATGATTCCATACCGCATTGCTCCAAAAATATATTTATCTCTTTGGTAATCTCTTTTTGATTATTTATATCTTCAATTTTACATATTCTATCTGCCGTTTCAATTGTTTTCAATTTGTAAACTCCAGCTTTTATATCTTCATAATCTCTTTTTAGCTCAACTAGTTGTTTTGATTTAAAGAATTTTACATCGTCATATTTATCTTCATATTCTTTACGTTTTTTATACACAGATTCAAAGACATAAATTGGAACTACCTTCCATTTTTCATTATCTTTATAAAGAATTTGACCATTATGACTTTCTTTACGTTTTATCCATTGTCCTTTTATCGCTCCTTTCTGACCATACTCTTTTATTATTTCTTTTATTGTTCCGTTAGAATTAAAGACGTCTGATTCTTTAAGAGCCTTATTGGGATCAGTCTGGGAATCAATCATTAAAATCTTTTTTATTTTTTTATAGTCGGCAGTATATTTTTTCAAAAAATTTTCCCATTTTTCTTGCGTCAAATTATATTCATTAAGTTTTTTCTTAAAATCTGCTTTTATCCGTAAATCAAAAATTTTCTTGACATTATTTTTCGTGCATTTGTCATTTTTTTTAAAGTTATCTATCGATGAATCAAAACGCGATACAAAATAATAACGTTTTTCTTTTTTCCCTCCTATTTTGTCTATTCTACATCTTAAAGCATAAATAGTCTCTCTTAATTTAGGACTGTTTTGTTTTATAGGTTTTGGAATAACATCTTTTAATTTTTGTTGGACATACTTTTTATCAAAATATTCAGGCTTTTCTTTAATCTCTCTTTTATCTGTTTTTATTTCAGGCAACACACTTAAAACAAGAGCATCTAATGCATGATGCTTTTTATTTCTTCTGTTTTTTTCACTCAATCCATTCTTTTTTGCTTCTTCAAAATCTTTTTTTGTTTGGTATAAAAGTTCATTTAAATTCAGCTTCCTTCTTATATTGGCTGTCTCACCGCCAGTAAAAAACTGTATTTTTCGCGCGTCGTCTTTTGTGTTTATGCCAAAGCCAAAGTACAAACTCGCTATTCTTTGAGCCAGTTTTTCCAAATAAAAAGTTGCTTGCAAGTCACTCTTTCTCTTTTCAAGTTCAGCAGCTTTATCTGAAGTTAACAACTCTATCTTTTTAGCATTTTTCTGCAAATCAAGTTCGGAAACATTTTTCCGATATCTTTCCCAATCATTAGGTCGCTTTTTGTGAAACCATTTAAATGGCGTCAAATTGCCTTTATCTTTATTTAATTCTTGCTTTGTCAAAATAAAATTAACATAAGAGTCAGAACCGCCCTGAGATCGTGGGACGATATGGTCAATCTCATAATATTCTAAATCTTTAAGACCCATCTTTCCATTGCCTGAAGTATCGTAGATATCAAAAGCTTTTTGATCCTCAAAGAGTCTTGCCTTTAGAATATTTATTTCAGAAGTTTGTATTCCTGCGTCTTTTAATTTTTTATAACAGCATTTTTTTCTCTCTTTGTTTTTGTTCTGATTGTTTGTATATTCTTTTTTCTTTGCTTCTCCGATAAATTCTTCTCTTCCTATTTCAAATATAATCCTATCTGGAACACCATATTTGTTCTTTAATTTTTCTAAGAGATGAAATAGCATTTCTAGTCTGTGCCGTACTATTCTGTTGCTTATTGCAGAAATTATTTCGTTGATTTTCTCTTTGGTTCTATCGCAAGACAAATTTTTATCATTTTCTCTAGTATCTTGTATGCTTATGGAATTCCAATCGTTAGGCATATCCAATAAAAATTTGTAGTCTTCTTTTATTAAACCTTTGTTGACATCAGTATTCTTATTAGAAGCAACAAGTTCTTTATAGTAATCGTGAGGATTTTTTCCTGATAGAATTAAACTGTGTAATACATTTAATGCAGGTTTGCAAAAATTACTTCTACCACAAGGTTTTGGTTCTGGTATTTTTTGCTGAACTAGGTTTACTTTACCACCTAATTTTTTAACATAATTTTTCCAGAATGTTTTTGTTAAGGAGGGATTTTTATCATTTGTTTTTTTGGATTCAAATTCTGTATAAACTTTAAAAATATGATTTATTTCTTCTAGATTTAACTTAGTAGCTTTATTGTTTTTTGAGTATCTCATGTTTTTTAAAGCAAGTAAAAAAGACACCTCTTTATTTATTGACTTCTTTGCCTTGCAAACATTTAAACGAGGAATTAAACGACATTTGGAAATTATTCTATTATAAAATCTTGGAATTTTTTGCCCCAATAAGCCCTGCCAATCCCATGCAGTTCCTCTATATTTAGCATATTTGGCATCTTCGTAAGAAGCATAAGCTTTCTCGGCTGGATCATAAATAATAAAATTCTCTTTCCCTTTCAACTTTGGAAAAAGTTTGCCTGCTTTTACAAGAAGATCTTTCAGTTCTTTTTCTACAAGTTCTCTGGAAGGAAAAAGTTTTTTTTGCTTATTTTCTTTGTTTCTTGAAGGATTAGGATTTGAAGATAAACGTTTGCTAAAATCTTTTGGTCTGTTAGGATCCCAAATTCCTTGCTCATATGCCTCGTAATAACAAGGATAATAAAATTCTTCTTTCCCACTAAAAGTTTGTTTTAGTGTCTCATTGTATTCACTTGTTGCCGCATTATTATCTTTTTCATCTGCACTGTTCTTTTTTAACTTCTTTAAAAATTCAACATCTTCATCTGCACTGTTTTCCTTTAACTTTAAAAATTTAACATCGTAACCTCTACGTTGCATAGCAGAACGGATTGCCTTATACACTTGCCAACTTTCAAGTTTAGCATCTTGTAAAAGCGCAATTCTCAATAAATGAGAGGAGTAAATTGTGTTATCCGTAGAATTTTCTGGGAGAAATTCTATCATCATTCTTCTATCAGGCTTTAAATTTGGATTTTTCTTTGTCGGTTGAGCAGTTGACAACACTTCAATTCCTGCGGCTCTTGCCTGTTTATCCCACCACTTTTCTCTTTCTTTATGAGCAATTCTTGTACGAATTTGCCTTCTACGAAGTGCTGGTTCTTTAACTGATGCGAATTCTTTTTCAATAAGCAAAGAATCTAAAAGCAGAACATCTTCACCTTTTCTCACACATACGCCTATACTCCCAGAACCCAAATCAAAAGAATATACAAATTCGTTTTGCATACATAGTCTCCATGAAGTAAAAATTATTATTTATAGATTTTGTTTTACATTAAACAAAAATAAATTTATTCAAAAAAATATATAACATATAACACAAAGCCACAAACATTATTATACAATAATTATTTTTTGATAAAATAGAAATTATAAAGAATGTTTACAATTTTAAAATTATATTAGGTAAAGAAGAAATTAAATGATAAAAGAAATAATACTTGCAACAGGT
>JAITKL010000049.1 GCA_031278405.1 Endomicrobium sp.
GAGTAATGGTAGGTATAGAAATAGTTGAAGATAAAAAAACAGGCAAGTCTTATGATTACAAACTTAAACTCGGGGCAAGAATTTGTACAAATATGAGAAATAATGGCGTTATTATAAGAAATCTTGGAGACACGCTGGTTCTCTTTTTGCCTTTAACTATTACTGAAAAAGAAATATCAAAGATAGTCAATAGTCTTAAAGAACAGATAAGTTGTTTATAAAGTTTCAAGGTGATATGAGCAGTTTTAGCATTATGTAAAACCTAACAGAAATGCATTTAATACAACATTTAAGGTTCATTTAGTGCAAAGGTAAAAATGTTTATTCAAAAACATTTATGATACATGTGACTGAACGCTTTGGTAATAGTCACCGATATAACAACTACAAGAACAACAACAGTCTCGGGAAATGCTTTTGACAGTATGTGTCCTATTTGCTTGTATCTATCTTGTCATATTTGTCGCAGACGACGCTCATGTTCTATTGTTTCTCTATCTAGTTTTCCTTGTCGCATATTGGAGACCCAAGTCATAAAGCAGAACAATAGCAGCTAAAAAATGAGAAGATCAATATCTCTTTCTTTTATTTTTCAAGAAATAATTGTTCAGTTTCTTCCTCATAATATCTAAATTCTGCCAATCAACCTGAAACAGATACAAAGCGACACAGAATCAAAATTAGACTTACTTTTCTTTAAAATAGTTAGTTATTTAATATTCCTTTCTGATTTTTTTTGCTTGGCAAAATGAAGCAAAAGATTTTTTATAACTACTGGTTTGGAGAGTTGAAATTAATTGCCTGAATATTACAAACTTATGTTATTAAATATTTTCAAAAATTTTTCTATATCCTGTAATGTATGACCTGCCGTAAGGGATATCCGTATTCTTGCCTGATTTTTAGACACTGTGGGAGGTTTTATTGCAGGAATATAAATACCATTTTTAAGCATGTTAAGCGATAGTTTTTCCGTGTTTTCTATGCTGCATGTAATTATTGGTATTATCTGCGACTTGGAATTTGCAGTATTAAAATCTAAATTTGTAAGTTTGTTTTTCAATAAAGCCGATATAGTATGTAAATGCTGCCTTTCTTTATCGCTATTTTTAACAATTTCTAAAGATTTTAATGCAGCTGCGCATATAGCTGGAGAAACAGCTGTAGTATAAATAAAAGCTCTGCATTTATTTATTAGAAAATTTCTAAGTTTTTGCGACCCACACACAAACCCGCCTTGTACGGGAAATGCTTTTGACAGTGTACCTATTATTATATCTATTTGCTTTGAAACGCCTAACATTTCGGCAAGACCTCTCCCTTCTTTACCAAATACGCCCGTAGAATGCGCTTCGTCAACCATGCTTACAGTATCGTATTTTTGGCATAGTTGTGCAAAATCTTTTAAAGGCGTAAAATCTCCGTCCATAGAAAAAACAGATTCTGTTATAGCGAGTTTAAATTTATATTCATATGTTCTCTTAAGCATTTTTTCAAGAGAATTCATGTCGCTATGTTCGTAAACAAAAATTCTTTTGCCTGAAAGTTTTGCTCCGTCCCAAAGCGACGCATGATTAAGTTTGTCCATTATTATGCAGGATTGTTGTTCAGTTGACATTAATGCACTTATAACGCCTACATTAGTTTGGTATCCACTAGGAAAGATAAGAGCCGCCTGTTTATTTTTAAAATCAGAAAGCTTAGATTCTAGTTCTTCGTGAATATCAATGTCGCCTGATATAAGTCTGGAAGACGTAGCTGCAAAACCATACTTTTCAATAGTTTTTATAGCGGCATTAGTTATTTCTTTATTTCCTGCAAGGTCTAAATAATTATTAGAAGAAAAATTTATTAATTCTCTGCCGTTTATTTTTATTTTTGCAGCTGGAGCTGGCTCTGAGCAGCGTAGTGTTCTAAGAAGTCCAGCATCTTTTATTTCAGATATTTTTTTTGATAAAAAGCTGTCAAACATTTATTTGTATCCAATAAATTTCTCTAGATGAAGTATAAATTTTTATTATACTATATTGACCGCATTTTTGGCTTTTGTTAGAATGAAAAAAGCAAAAATTTAAAAGAAGAGTTATAAATGAAAAGTTATAGAAAAGAACTAGTTTTTAACATTAATAAAAGAATTGATTTTATAAATATAACCGAAGAAGTTGAGAATGTTGTTTTAGAAAGTCGCATTAAAGAAGGTCTTGCGCTTATAAATGCTATGCATATAACGGCAAGTGTTTTTATAAACGATAACGAATCGGGTTTACATAGCGATTATAAACGTTGGTTGGAAGAGTTTGCTCCTCATGAGCCTTACTTGTACAATCACAACCGTAGAGGTGAAGATAACGGAGACGCTCATTTAAAAAGACAAATTATGGGCAGAGAAGTTATAGTTGCAATAACAAACGCCAAACTGGATTTTGGTCCATAGGAACAAATATTCTACGGAGAGTTTGACGGCATGAGGCGTAAAAAAGTTTTAATAAAAATTATAGGTGAATAATTTTATTATGCTGCAAGTTTTTAAAAACAATAAAGATTAACTTTCGTAAATACATGAACAATATTTTGGAATGTTGAAATCGACTGAAATATCGCCTATAGCGCAATGAGCATATCTCGTTCCATTTAATCTTTTTCATTTCCACTCTATCTATCTTTATAATATTTACAATAACCTTGAATCAAAATTAAAAGTCTGTCCTGACACTGTTTTAACTTGCGATAAAAACACTATAAAACTAGTAAGTTCTTTAATATCAGTCGTTGTATTTAAAACGCTTTCTTTTTTAACGATATCTATATATCCGTCACTTGAATTTCCGCCCATACCTGAAAGATGAAATCCCGGTAAAATGGCGTTTACTGTTACTCCAAAACGACCACCTTCTCTTGCCGCTGTTTTTGTAAGAGCTATAACTCCGACTTTAGACGCAGAATAACTGGCAGACCCTACATAAGATTTAAATGCGGATATTGACGCTATATTTATTATTGAACCGCTTCTTTGTTTTATCATTTGTTTCAGAGACTCTTTAACCATATAAAAGGTTCCGCTTAAATTGGTTTTTAGAACTGAATTCCACATTTCATCAGTCATTTTAAATATTGTGGCTCCAGATGCAATAGACGCATTGTTTATAACGCAGTCTATTTTGCCGAATTTGGCAGCTGTATTTTTTATTAAATCTTTTACTTCTTTGTAATTTGATATGTCTGTTTTAAAAAACTTGGAATTTTGAATTTCAAACTCAGGAGCGTTATTTTTGTAGCAGCCGAAGATATTCCAGTTATTTTTGGAAAAAGCCAAAGCTAACTGTTTGCCTATCCCTCTTGAAATTCCTGTTATTAAAACCGTTTTCTTTTTCATAGATTTTATCTCCACAAAGCCTATACGGTAGATTATACAAAATTTGGTATAATTCTTTATTATTTACCGCAATGTTAGATTCTTGAATGGGATTATTAATATGGATATGGATAAAGTTTACAATTCTAAAGAAGTTGAAAAAAAATGGAGCAAATATTGGGTAGAAAACAAAACATTTTCAGCAAAAATAGATAAAAATAAAAAACCGTTTACAATAGTAATACCGCCTGCAAACGTAACAGGTTCTTTGCATATGGGACATGCTTTAAATACCACTTTGCAAGACATTATAATAAGGTTTAAAAAAATGCAAGGATATAACACTTTATGGGTGCCAGGCACAGATCACGGCGGAATAGCTACGCAAAATGTAGTTGAAAAACTTCTCAAAAAAGAAGGAATAACTAAACATGATTTGGGGCGAGAAAAGTTTTTAGAAAAAATGTGGCAGTGGCGGAGCAAAACAAGCGATACAATATTAAACCAGCTTAAAATGATAGGTTGTGGGTTAGACTGGGACAGAGTCTCTTTTACAATGGACGAAAGTCGCTCTAAATCTGTAAAAAAAGCATTTATACAGTTATTTGAGAAAGGACTTATATACAGAGGTAAAAGGCTTGTAAATTGGTGTCATAGATGTTTAACGGCATTGTCCGATATAGAAGTAGAATATGAAGATGAGAAAAGCAATCTATGGCATATAAAGTATCCTTTAAGAGATTCTGACGGTTATGTTATTGTTGCAACAACTAGACCTGAAACAATGCTTGGCGATACTGCAGTTGTCGTAAACCCTGACGACGAGAGATATATGCATTTAGTGGGAAAAACTTTAAAACTTCCTTTAGTAAACAGAGAAATAAAAATAATTTCAGATTATATTGTAGATAAATCTTTCGGCACTGGGGCGGTTAAAGTTACGCCTGCTCACGACGTAACCGATAACGAAATAGCAAAAAGAAGTAATTTAGAAACAATAGAAATAATAGATATTAACGGCAAAATGATAAACGTGCCTGTAAAATATCAAGGATTGAGCGTTGAAGAAGCAAGAAAAGAAGTAGTTAAAGATTTAAAAGAGGTGGGTTTTTTGGTAAAAATAGAAGATTACACTCATTCAGTAGGCAGATGTTATAGATGTTCAACTAAAGTAGAGCCTTTAATGTCAGAACAGTGGTTCTTAAATATTGGAGAAATGTCTAAGAAAGCCATAGATGCGGCGAATAATGCCAAAACGGTTTTCTACCCTCAATCTTGGAAAAAACCTTACATTTTATGGCTTGAAAACTTAAGGGATTGGTGCATAAGTCGTCAGATATGGTGGGGACATAGAATTCCGATATATTATTGCGTTGACGACAAAGGCAATAGAACAAGTTGTAAGCCTATAGCTTCTTTTGAAAAACCTAAAGAATGTCCGCACTGTAAAGACAAAAACTTTATGCAGGACGAAGATGTTTTGGATACGTGGTTTTCTTCAGCTTTATGGACTATAAGCGTGTTCGGTTGGGGTGAAAATGAAAACAGCCAAGACTTGAAATATTTCTATCCAACATCTGTTTTGGCTACAGGGCACGAGATAATTTATCTATGGGTTGCAAGAATGGTGCAATTTGGTCTTGAATTTATGAAAGATGTGCCGTACAAAGATATATTTATACACGGCATAGTTAGAGATAAACACGGTAAAAAGATGTCAAAATCTTTAGGTAATGTGATTGATCCCCGCTATATTATTGAAAAATACGGCGCAGATGCTCTAAGATTTGACTTGGCTCAGTCTGCCGCTCCCGGAAGAGATATGCAGATTTCTGAAGAGTCTTTTTTAGTTGCAAGAAATTTTGCAAATAAAGTTTGGAATGCTTCAAGATTTATATTAATGAACTTGAAAGGTATAGATACACTTGACGAAAAGATAATGCCCGCCGAACTTGCCGACGAATGGATCATAGCCGAATTTGAAAGCACTTTTGAAAAAGTTAAAACAGCTTATGATTCTTATAATATTGATGTGGCTGCAAGGGAAATTTATGATTTCTTTTGGACAAAATACTGCGATTGGTATATAGAGTTGTCAAAAATACGTATGACGTCTTCAAATATTAACGTAAAAAGACAAGTGCTTTCAATACTTGTTTATATATTAAAAGGAACTTTGCAATTATTATCGCCAGTAATGCCGTTTATAACTTCTGAAATTTGGCAAATATTGAACAAAGATGGAAAAATAATAGCCGAAAGTGTATTTCCCAAGACAAAAACTTCAGGATTTTTGGAGTCTTTAGAGAAAATGAGAACAGTGCAAGATATAATTGTAAAAATAAGAACACTAAGAAGTAAAATGAACATCTCGCCTGCTGTTCAAATAGAGGCATTGTTTAATATTTTAGATGAAAATAAAGAAAAAACTATAAAAGAAAACGAACGTTATATAAAACAACTTGCCAAAATAATATCCATACAGTTTGGCAAAAATATTGAAAGACCCAAAAATTCAGCTTTAGTTGTTGCTGGTGGATTTGAAATATT
>JAITKL010000074.1 GCA_031278405.1 Endomicrobium sp.
TTAGTATAACGAGAAATCATTTTTAACCTCTTAAATTTTCTTCTATAACTTTTTTAATTGCTTGTGGGTATATTTTATGCTCTACTTCTAAAACTTTTCTTGCCACTTCTTTAGGACTATCGCTCTTAGAGACTTCCACTTCTTTCTGCAGAATTATTTTACCAGAATCATATTCTTCATTTGCAAAATGCACAGTTGCTCCAGATTCTTTTTCCCCTGCTTTTACAACAGCCTCGTGAACAAGATGTCCATACATACCTTTACCGCCAAATTTTGGAAGAAGAGCAGGATGAATGTTTAAAATTCTTCCATTGTAAACTTTCAATATCTCTTTATCTATCATTCTCATATAGCCGGCAAGGCAGACTAAGTCGGCATTTGCAGCTTGAACTTCTGCAAGAACCTCCTTGTTAAAAGATTCATCATCTTTAAAACTCTTTCTTTCTATACAAACAGATTTTATATTTTCTTTTTTTGCTCTTTCCAAAACAAAGGCATTTGTATTGTTTGAAATAACCAAAACGACTTCAGCCAGACCTTTTAATACGCCGAACTTATGCGCATCTACTATAGCTTGCATATTAGAGCCGCCGCCGGAAGCTAAAATTACAAGCCTAATCATATAATTTCAACGCCTCTATTTCCTTTTTTAATATAACCTATGGCTTTAGCACCATTGAAAAATTTTTTAACTTGCAAAGCTGCATCAGGACGAACAATCAAAACCATTCCTATTCCCATGTTAAGAGTTCTATAAATATCATCCTGCGGAACTTTCCCCTTTTCTTGAACAAGTTTAAAAATTTCAGGAATCTTCCAAGAATTTTTTTCAATTACTACTCTAATATTTTCTGGAACAATTCTTTCTATTTTATCGTAAAAACTTCCGCCTGTAATATGTGCTATGCCGACTATATTTTGTTTGTTTGAGTTAAACTTTGAAAGAGCCGCTAAAACTTCTTTAGCATAAATTTTAGTCGGAGCAAATAACTGTTTTGAGTATCTTTTAAGCTCCGCGTCAGAAAAAACTTTTCTTATAAGAGAATATCCGTTTGAGTGCGGACCGCTTGAAGGAAGACCTATTACAACATCGCCGGATTTTATCTTTTTGCCGTTTATTTGTTTGCCTTTCTCAATTATTCCTACTGAAAAACCAGCCAAATCATACTCACCGTCTTTGTAGAAACCAGGCATTTCCGCAGTTTCTCCGCCGATAAGAGAAAATCCTGATAACTCGCAACCTTTGGCTATACCCTTTATAACTTGTTCGGCTTGACCTACGTTTAACTTTCCGCAAGCAAAATAATCCAAAAAGAAAAGAGGTTTAGCACCAACGCATATCAAATCATTTACATTCATAGCTACCAAATCTATTCCTACTGTATCATGCTTGTTAAGAAGAAATGCAAGTTTTAATTTTGTCCCTACACCATCAGTTGAACTTACAAGATTGTATCTCGTTCCATTTATTGGAAAAAGCGCACCGAATCCTCCTATTTTAGGCAATTTCTTTTTCAACCTTTTTACAAGATCATTGCCTGCATCAATGTTTACTCCAGCACTCTTATATGTTATAGACATTTGTATTTTCCTTTCTTTATTATTTAGTTTACAATTGGGCTTTTCTTATCAACAAATGAAATAAACAATATGCTAACAATTATCAAAGCATGACAGTAATACACATGTGGCAAAATGCTAAGAGGCGATATGCCCGCAAGAGACGCCGCAAGCAAAACTTGCGTGCCATACGGAAGCAATCCTTTTATCCCGCAAGCAAACACTTCAAGTATTGTTGCGGAATAATGCGGAGAAATTTCATTGTGCTTGGCTATGCCTTTGGCTATTTTACCACAACAAATTATAGCTATGACATTGTTTGACAGAAGAAACGTGAACATGGACGCCAATCCACCTATAATAAACTGAGGCATTTTGGATTCCGTTTTGTTTCTTAAACGCTCAGATATAATGCACGCAACTTCTTTTACAGCATCGCTACCTATAAGACCGGACAAACCGCCAATCATTAAACCAAGCAAAAGAACTCCATATACTTTCAAAAACCCGGTATTGATATCATTGCACAACTTCATTATGTCATAATCAACGTGGCAGCAATGCCCTATAATCCCTGAAAATAGTATGCTAAGAGTCAAACAAACCAAAATATTCACTCTATTGAAAGCCAAAACCAGCAAAATAATGTAAGGGGAAATCAGTATTAATGAAAAATCATGACTGTGTATTTTATCTACCGTCACCGTTGCGGACAAGCACATGGCAAAAATAGTTATTAAAGTAGCAAAAGCAGCTATACGAAGATTTATATTGAATTTCTTTTTGACATTTGCATCTTGAGAAGATATGGACACAATTGTAGTGTCTGAAACTAATGATAAATTATCTCCAAAAAAAGCTCCCCCTACTACAGCGCCCATAGCGACAGGCATAGAAATACCGCTAGCGTGCAGACAAAAATCAGCCGCAACCGGTCCTACGGCGGCTACCGTACCGAGAGCTGAACCTATTGCGGTTGATAAAAAAGCAGATATTAGGAATATGCCTATCAATAAAAACTTTGCAGGAACAAATGATATTGTACAATTTACCAAAGACTCAATTGAGCTTATGCTTTTAGTAACTTCTCCAAATGCGCCAGCTAAAAGAAAGATCATGCACATATAGATTATATCTTTTTCACCTATTCCAGCTAGAAATTCCACAGTTTTTTCTTCCGAAGATTTGCGATTTTTAACCCATGCCAAAATTATTGAAGGTATTATTGCAATTACAGGAGGAACAATAGAAAATGCCTTCTCATACCCCATTAAAGAAAAGTACACCCCGTTGCCAACAAAAATAAATACAAAAAGCAAAATCGGAGCAAATGTCCATAATATATTCATAATCAACTTCCTCGCTTTTTAAAAAACAAAACACAAATCTGAAAGGGCAACGTTTTATCTCCTGCTTCCGGGCTTAACTGCAATACTACCTTCTTTACACATAGGGCAATCTTTTTCTTTATAAATTTTTACTTCTAAACTTAAGAGAGAAAATCTTGGAACGCTGAAATCAACTTTCCCAGCACTTCTGTCAACAAGAGACGCAACCGCAACAACTTGCGCCTCATTTGCTTTTAGCATTCCTAAAACTTCTCTGATTGAAAGTCCAGTAGTTATAACATCTTCCACCACTAAAACTTTTTCGTTAGTACTTACCGAAAAACCTCTCCGCAAGAGAACTTTACCGTCAACTCTTTCCGTAAATATTACTCTTATGCTTAAAGCTCTACCCATTTCCTGCCCAATAATAATACCACCTATTGCAGGAGAAATAACCGTATCAGGTTTTATGTTGTTTTCTTTTATTTTTTTTGCAAGTTCCTTTCCAAGCCTTTCGGCTTCTTTAGGGTACTGTAAAATTAAAGCCGACTGAAAATATGTATCCGAATGCAAACCGCTGGATAATTTAAAATGTCCATTTAAAAGAGCATTATTTCTTTTGAATAGTCCTCTTACATCTCGCTGTAGCATTTTACATCTCCTTTATTTCTCTATTTCTTATGTTTCTTATACCCATTCTTATACCCAAAAATATCAATACGCAACCCATAATCATATTTATTATATGTATAAAAAAACTCGACAAAAATCTTCCGACAATACTGCCGACTAAACAAACAAAAATCATAAATATCGGAGTAGCAGTCAAAAATCCAAAAGCAAAAATCCATGATTTTTTTAAATCCATATTTCGTTTGCTTATTTCAAGAGAAAAAATCCCGGTAATAAATAAAATTGTTATAGGATTTGCAATATTCAACCCAAATAACCACAAAAATAAACCGCGACCTTGAAATGAAGGAGAATCTACAACATGCCCTGCCGTTATAAATAAAACACCAAATGTAATCAGAACTGTTCCAACAACAGCATTAAAAATTCTCTGATAAGACTTTAATTTCTTTATAACGGTAGATATTGAAAAAACGGCCAGGCTTATGTAAATAATGTCAGCGAAGGTTATTCCTATAATGCCTATAATCAATTTGCTTAAAGGTAAAGAGAGAGACAAACGAAAAACTAACAGACAAATAGGACCCATTCCACCAATCTCTAGTAAAAGCCCTGTTCTTAATCCTTCAATAAACAACTTTTCTGATTCTCTTGATGCCAACATCATTGCATTAATATCCTTTCATAAATATTCTTAGCAGCCTCAATAGGATTTTTCGCTTCTAATATAGGTCTTCCTATAATTATAAAATCAGATCCTTCTTTTATTGCTGTTTCAGGAGTAGCAACTCTTTTTTGGTCGTCGTTTGCTTTTGTCAGTCTTATGCCGGGAGTTACTACGTTAAATTCTTTTCCGCATGATTTTTTGATTAAAGATATTTCCAGCGGTGAAGATATTACGCCATCTATGCCACATGCCTTTGTAAGTTTTGCTCTTCTTACGACTTCTTCAGACATGGCAATCTGACTTGTTAAAACAGTTACAGCCCATATTTTAGGTCTATTCTTAACAGAAGCAGCGGCTTTGAGCATTTCTTCTCCGCCGATTGAGTGGACTGTTAAACTAAAAACCCCCAAATCTCTTGCTGATTCTACAGAACGCTTTACTGTAGCGGGAATATCGTGGAATTTTAAATCCAAAAAAATTTTTTTGCCATTGTCTTTTATCATTTTTATTATTTCTTTTCCTGCCTGTAGAAATAAAATAGGACCAACTTTATAGACATCTATATATAGACTTGTTTCTTTTACAAGGTTCTCAGCTTTTTGAAAGTCATAAACGTCCAAAGCTAATATTGTCTTTTTCATCGCAATTCCTCTAACAAATATTTTTTACAGTATTAACAGCGCCTATTATCTCTTTTACAGATTTTACGTTCTTTTCTTTTAATATTCTTTCAATTTCATCAATAATTTTAATTAAATTTTCAGGAGACACCAAACTTGCGCTACCAACGCTTACAGCCGTTGCGCCCGCAAGCATAAATTCAACTGCATCTTCGCCTGTCATTATTCCGCCACAGCCTAAAATATGTATTTTTACATTTTGATACGCATCATAAACGCATCGCACCGACATAGGTTTAATGCAAACTCCCGACATGCCACCTTTAACAGTAGAAAGTTTTGGTTTAAAAGTTTTTAAGTCTATAGCCATAGCAGAATAAGTGTTTGCCAAAGTTATACCGTCTGCTCCTGCATTTTGAGCCGACACAGCAAGTTCAGAAATATCCGTAACTAGCGGCGACAATTTTGCAATAACCGGAACATTTGAAACTTTCTTTACGCTTTTAACAACTTCTTGCATTAAAGGCAAATCATGGCATACTATTTTCTTTTTTAAATTAGGGCAAGATAGGTTCAATTCTATTGCGGACACACCTGAATACAAGCTCAATATCTTTACTGTTTCAACATACTCGTTTAGTGAACATCCAGCAACGCTTACTATAACGGGAGAGTCTATTTTCCGCAAATTATTAAGAGGTTCCTCAACAAAAGCTTTAACTCCCATATTTTGCAGACCTATTGTATTTAACATTCCTGAAGCAACTTCGACAATCCTCGGCTGTGCATTCCCGGAACGCGGTTCTAAAGTAATCGTTTTTGTTACAATCGCCCCCAGCTTTTCCAAAGGTATTAAATCGGCAAGCTCATAACCATAGCCAAAAGTTCCCGAAGCTGTAAACACAGGATTCTTAAATTTAATTCCAGCAAATTCTATACTTAAATTAGGTTTCATTTTGAATTATCAAATATTTTCTTTACTAAAGATTTTCTCGCATAAAAAGCTCTTGTAATTGAATCGTGTCCAATGCCTTTTGTTCTTGCTTGTATCCATTTTCCATCTTTGCCTGTTAAAGAAGCAAACCCACTATTTTTAAGCTTATTTCTTATAAAATCATAATCTTTTTTTATCTCGGCAATTAAATTGCCATCGTTTGTAAAGTCAAAATTTGTTACTTTCAACAATTCCGCATTTTCAGCATCTTTGCCATTCCACCTGACTGCACAAAAAACTATTGACTTTAATTTTGACCAACAATGACTATCATAGAAATCCAGCTCTAAAAGTTCTTTAGGGTTTATCATAGTTATTGCCATTGTCTCTTTTGGCACAAATTCTCCTTTGCGTTCGCAAAAACTTACTGACTTCAGCTCAAAATTCAATCCGTTTGGAGCCCTTGAGATATTAGTATCCAATCCTGCCAATTTTTCAAGAACTAAACCTTTCCAACCTTTATTTTGTTTGCCTGTTTCAAAAGTCGTAACCTTGTGCTTAAGAGCTAAATCTCTTAAATTCTGCCCGACGTGTTTGTGCAACTTGATTATTGCATTAACTCTTGTGATTATCTTCATTTCTTTCTTTTATTCGATCTATATTTCCACTTTTTTTCAAGAAGATATTGTTGTCCAAAACTTTTATGATACAAGCGATTTAAAGTCTTATCTTCATTATCTTCTAAAACTAAACCTTTATATCTTTTTACAGATAAATCTAAATATTTCTCCTCAGTATCAATCTCAATAAATTTTCTGCCATTTATAACAGCGGCTATTCCTGTTGTTGAACTGCCTGCGAAAGGATCAAGTACGGTATATCCTTTATTTGTGCTCGCTAAAATAATTCTCTTCAACAAGTCTAAAGGCTTTTGTGTCGAATGTTTGCCAAATAGTTTTTCAGAAGGTTTTGGAGTTCCAATCGACCACACACTGCGCATCTGCATTCCGTCTTTCTTAAAAGAATCTTTCTTCCATTTTCCATTTTTCATTAAATTATAGTTAAAAGTATGTTTGCCTTTCTTATCTTTGCGCGCCCATATCAAAGTTTCATGGCTTGCTGT
This sequence comes from Endomicrobium sp., assembly GCA_031278405.1. The sequence continues at coordinate 6,866 of JAITKL010000074.1, forward strand.
AAAAAAACGACAGCTTAAATTTGGTGCAGCGTTTGGCTTAAACCAAATTATATCGTTTAAAAAATGGTATCCATTTATTTCAAGCGCTAGTCCGCACTGATAGATGGAATGATATGTTCCGCTTACCCAAATAGTTCCATTATCTTTTAGAACTCTTTTGCACTCTTTGAGCCACTCTATATGAAATTCTAAATTTTTAATAGAACCTTGCCCTATATCCCAATCACCTTTTTTAACGTTTGCACGTTTTCCTGAACGACACGTGAAAGAGCCGTTTGACAAAAAATATGGAGGATCAGCAAATATCATATCTATGGAACTTTCGGAAAGACCTTGCAATACTTTTATACAATCACCTTTATACAAAACAAAATTATTGCTATGAAAATATTCTGCCATTTATAATTCCACTTGCTCTATTTTAAATACAGGACCGTCTTTGCACGTCATCTTTATTTTGCCATCTACTTTTATAGCACAGCCTTGGCAATTTCCTAATCCACACGCCATTTTTTCTTCCAATGATGCAAAACCTTTTACATTCTTAAGCTTGGCAATATCTATAACCTTTTTTAACATCGGAACGGGACCGCAAACAAATATAATATCATTAGATTTTAAATTTTTCTCTAATACGTCCGTTATATAGCCTCTATAACCTTTTGAACCGTCTTCTGTTGAAGCTTCTATTTTCCAACCTAATTTCTCAAACTTATCAAGACACAACAAATCCTTTGATGAGCGAGCGCCATAGTACAATATTCCTTTCTTGTCTAATTTCATGGCAAGAAAATGTACCGATGCTATCCCGGTACCGCCAGCAACAATGACATGATTAAAAGCCTTGCAAGTTTCTAAATCGTAACCTTTGCCTAATGGTCCTAAAAGACGTATTTCACCTGAGGAAATACCAGAAAGAATCATTGTGCCTTTGCCTACAACTTTATACAAAAAACTTAACGTATCTTTTTTTATAGAATGCACGCTTATTGGTCTGCGTAAAAAAACACCGGGAA
>JAITKL010000054.1 GCA_031278405.1 Endomicrobium sp.
CTAAATAATTTTGGATTGTTATTTTAGATTTTGATAACGTGTTCAAGCTTTCTTTTGCTTGTATAGTTTTATATTCTCTATTTTGAGCTTTTTCTGATTTCGCTCTTGAGAATTCCATAAAATCTTTAATATCTTTGGTAATTTTATTTTTAAAATTATTGATTCCAGCAAAACTATGTAATCTTATTTTTGTTTCTTCTTCTATTTTCAAATAACTATTCTTTGCTTTATCCACTATGCAATGCAAATCGTCTAATTCCTTCAGATTCCAATGTAACCCAGAACTGTGATAATCTTCAATCTCTTTTATTTTTAATAAAACATAATTATTATCAAACTTCTGATCCGTAATTTTATTTGCCGACTTATTTGCATTCGCATGAGAGTAATAGGCAAAAATCACACAAATATCTAGCAACGACATCAACGAAATAGTATCCCATTGTAAGAAATCTCTATCTCCATTTCTTCCTTCATCTTTTATAATTGGAATTACAGTAATTTTTTAGATATATGCATAGAATCATATATTCTTTCGTATGGATACGAACGCGTTCTTTTTGGAGAAACCCATTTTGATATTGCAAGTAAATTTTGCTTATCAAATATCAAAGAAGTTGACGATGCTGAGTTTATATCAAATTTTTCTAAACTAAACTTATTTAAATCTTTACCTATCACCTTCTTATATTTTATACCTTTGATTCTTCCAGTTATGTCCATATTCTAGCCTTTTTGAATCTTAAGAATCTCTTTTTTAATTTTTTTCTTGTCGTTTAGATTTCGTTTAAAGATATTGAGTCCTTTTATAAATTCGTCTAAATATTTATTGATATTCTTGCTGTTTAAAACAAAAATAGGCGCCCACATATATGCACTTGACACAGATACTCTTGTTATACTCTTAAAAGATCCTGCGATAAGATTGTCAATATGTGGGTTTTTCTTTTTTATTTTTTTATAAGTTTTATTTAACAAAAAAGCTATAACATGGGGCAAATGGCTTGTAAAAGCAATCAGATCGTCGTGACTTTTTGCAGACATTTTTACAATTTCAGCACCAGCATCCTTCCAAATCTTGGACACAATTTTTTCAGATTCGCCATATTGTGGTGTTATAATGACTTTCGCATTTTTAAACATATCTGCCGTCGCAGAACTAAGTCCGTTTTTTGCTTTTCCCGCCATCGGATGAGAGCCAATAAAAGAAACTTTACCGTTAATATCATTTATTTCGCGCTCTATTGAATATTTTACACTACCAGAGTCGGTAATTACAGTATTTTTTTTTACAATTTTAACAAGCTTTTTGTATATGGAAACAATCGTATCAACAGGCGTGCATATAACTACAATATCGGAATTTTTTGTTGATGATAAAGATAAAGATACTTCGTCTGCAGCACCAATCTTAAGAGCAGCTTTTAAAATTTCTTTATTCCTTGCTATACCAGTTACATAATAGCGTTCTTTTAAAGTTTTGCTTTTTAAAGCAAGTCCTAAAGAACCTCCTATTTGCCCTAAACCAACTATACTCACATTTAGCATTAATCCAAAAGCTCCCTATCTACAGCTTTTGCCACTAAATCAAGCTCTTTCATCAAAGCTTTAAACTGGTCAGGCAACAAGCTTTGAGGTCCGTCAGAAAGAGCAAGTTCCGGCTGAGGATGAACTTCTATTATCAAACCATCCGCACCAACAGCAATACATGCTTTTGCCATTGTACTGACGTGTTCCCTTATGCCGATGCCATGCGATGGATCTAAAACTACTGGCAAATGCGACAGCTTTTTTATAACCGGAACCGCATTTAAATCCATTGTGAATCTTGTGGCAGTTTCAAATGTTCTTATTCCTCTTTCACAGAGAATAACGTTATAATTGCCCTGCGAAAGAACATATTCTGCAGAAAGCAAAAGCTCTTTTATTGTTGTAGCCATACCCCTCTTTAGAAGAACAGGCTTTGTTTGCTTTCCAGCAGCTTTTAATAAATCATAATTTTGTATATTTCTCGCACCTATCTGCACTATATCGCAATATTTTGCAACAATCTCAATCTGTTCAACAGTCATAGCTTCACTAATAGTCGGTGTATGTAGCTTTGAACCGGACTCATTTAAATATTTCAATCCTTTCTCTCCGAGACCTTGGAAAGCGTACGGAGAACTCCTTGGTTTATACGCTCCGCCTCTGATTATTGTCGCTCCTGCATCCTTAACTATTTTTGCGGTAGTAAACATCTGTTCTTTAGTTTCAATTGCACAAGGTCCAGCTATAACATGTATTTTTTTTCCGCCGATTTCAACATTTCTACTCACTTTAACCATAGTGTTTTCTTTTTTGAACTCTCTTGAAGCAAGCTTATAAGTTTTTTGTATCTCGCTTACGTGTTCAACAACTTCCATAGACTCAAAAGCGTCTTTATACTTTTCGGCGTAGTCACCTATCATCCCTATAATTGTAACGTCTTTACCTTTTGATATATGAGGCTTGTATCCTAAACCTTTAATCTTTTCCGCAACAACGGCAATATCTTTCGGTTTTGCACTTTGTTTCATTGTTATTATCATAAAATTTCCTTTTTAGGGCTTCAAATTTTTTAATTTTTCTATAAATAATTTATTTTCTTTGCGAAGACCTGCTGTAACTCTTACCCAATCTGAAAGCTCATATTGTCCATGTCTCTTACTATCACACATTCTTTTAAAAGTTTGACAAAAACATTTTTCCAGCAAGGAGAAAGGCTTGCTAAGTTATCCTTTTAAATAGTCAAGACCGTCGGGATAATCCTTTTCTAAAGACGCATATATTCAAAACACCTTATCAAAATTATCTCTTAACGTCTTAAGATTTTTTTAAAGCTCAAAAAGAATTTTCATTTGATGCAAATTTTATAACATATTCTCTTTTGTCTCGTCTATAGATTTGACTGCAACATAAGGCTTGAACCTGTCGCAACCTTTTCTAATAATGCTTTGTATGTAGATCCATAATTATGCTCTCGGATAGCTACCCAAACTTTTTACAAAAACGCTTTTGCTTTCCAAACTTTTTATTGCCTTAACTATATTTTGGTCTTTAACATGTCCTTTAAAATCAACAAAAAACATATATTCCCAAACTTTTTTTTTCGTCGGGCGCGACTCAATTTTTGTCAAATTTACATTATTCTCTTCGAAGATTTCAAGCGCCTCATACAAAGCTCCGACTTTATCTTTAACTATAAAAACTAAACTTGTTTTATCTTTACCGCTAGGCTCTTCTGCTGAAACCTTGCCTATAACAAAAAATCTTGTAAAGTTTTTTCTAGTGTCCTGTATTCCTTTTTGCAAAATATAAAGATCATAAATTTTAGCAGCCACTTCAGAAGCTATAGCTGCGGAAAAATCCTCTTTAGAAACTTTTTTAGCGGCTTCTGCAGTCGAAGAAACAGATATTAGTTTTGCATCAGGATAATGTTTTGCTATCCAACTTCTACACTGAGACAAGGCATGCGTATGGGAATAAATTCTTAAAATTTCTGCTTTAGGATCTTTAATAAGAAAACACTGCTCTATTTTTAAGCTTATCTCTGCACATATTTTGAGTTCACTTTCAACAAGCATGTCCAAAGTTACGTTTACAGATCCTTCATTAGAATTTTCCACTGGAACTACGCCAAAATCCGCCCTACCGCTTTCAACTTCTGATAGAACTTCAAGAGGAGTGCCTGCTGGAATAAAGTATCCAGAGGAACCAAAATTATCAATTGCCGCTTGATGCGAAAATGTCGCCCAAGGACCTAAAAATGACACTTTTGTCGGAGTTTCAAGATTTCTGCAAGCGCTTATTATTTCTGTGTATATATTTTTGAGAGCTTCTTTTCCCAAAATACTTTTGGAAGAAATAATGTTCTTTAAAATTTCCTTTTCGCGCGAAGGAACATAAACTACGCTTCCTTCCCTAAAATTCCTATTATTCTTTGCTTTAGCAATATCTAAAGCAAGTTTTCCTCGTTTGTCTAAAAGTTTTGCTATTTCTCTGTCAACTTTGTCTATAGATTTTCT
>JAITKL010000013.1 GCA_031278405.1 Endomicrobium sp.
GTGCCAGTTATTATAATAAACTCTTTTAACAGGTCTAACTATTTAACCGAAGCGTCCTTTGAAGCTTTTAAGGAAAGTGGTGCGATAGAGTACTCCTGCGACGTTCTGATAGCATTACAACTTTACATAGAAGGACGAGAAGACTGGACGGAAAAAGTTCCACCGTTAAATCAAAAACGAAAGCTGGTCAACGATGCAAAAACAAACAGTCCTAGAGAAGTTGAGGTAATTATTTTAAAAAATAGAGCGTATAAGGCGTACGACAAAATCTTTTTCCAGTATTTGCCAGAGTACGACTACTTTGCCGAAAACAAACTAGAAAATGAAAGCAAAAGCTATTGATATTTAAGAAAACAAAAAGAGGGTACATAATGGGATATTAGGCAGTTTAGAACAACTATTTTGCAGGTGGCAACTCTTCTGTAGGAGACACTGCGGTTGTTTCAATAGGCGTATTAAGAGTGTACCTAATATATAACTTTTTAAAAATATCCCATTTTAAATAATACTTATCCTTTTTGCTTTTAGTCTCTACAATGTTGCCTTTTCTATTAAGTCCTTCCAACTGTTCGGAAGTTAAAGGCTTTCCTTTTGCATTAGAGAATTCCCATTTTAAAAAAGTGTGGCAGTGGCATTCATCTAATCCATTTATAAGAGGTTCTATGATTCTTTCACTTACTCGGCGATTGTTACCCTTTATTACGTCTTCATGAGAGGGAATATTGCTCACTGCTTCTAATAAAGACTCAACCCCTGTTATAGAAAAGCCTCTCTTTTTATCTCTCTTTTGGTTAATTCTGGTGTGAAAGCATAGCTTACATAGTATCTGGGATGTGATGGGTGGCATACTAAAATACTTTTCTGGAAGGAGCATTAAAAACCCACTTTTAACTAAAAATTCTGCAAACTTGGGAGCGAAAGAGATAGAAACGTTCCCGTTATTTATCTCAAAATCGCTTATAAAAGTTGTTCCTATTGTTACTGTGTTGACTTTTTTTCCATTAAAGCTCTTCCCATTATATTTCAGACTAGAGGCAAGTAATAAATTGAGGTCATTTGTTAGTTGTTCCTTTGTTGCTTTATAGTTTTTTAACCCCCTTAATTTTTGATAATCTCTAACTTTGAATTCTATTTCGTTTTTAATTTGCTTTATGTCTTGTCCTAAAGAATTTTGTTTTGTAAAAAGATGTACTGTGCAATTGAGGGTTTTTAGAGTTGAATCACCAAACTTTTTTATTTGCTTTTCGTAGTCTTTAATAAGCAACAGTCCTTGTCCATTGGCATATTCAAACGCCGATTCATTTGCAATGCCGTTCTTCCCTTTAAATGTTCTTTTGCCATGCAAGGCATTGGTTGCATGAGTGTTAATGACAACTAACTGTTTGTTTTCTTTTTGGGTTATTAGTTGTTTTGCTTTAGCATTAACATCGGGCTTTGGTTGATTTACATTCATTTTATTAAGTCCATATTTTTTACCAAATCCTCAAGCCTTTTAGCTTCCTTATTATTGCATTCGGCATATATCATTAAGGCAAGAACCATTATTATTCTATGCATGTCTTGCTCTCTAAGGCGGCTTGCTCTTATGTTGATTTGCGTTAAAAATGTTTCTACCATGTTTAAAGCAACGTCTGTAAGAAGCGTATCTAATTCGCCCATAAAACTAACACTAAAAAATACCGTATTGTTTTGTAAGACTATTTTATCTGACAAATTGCCAAACAGTTCGTCTGTTTCCTCCTCTATTGTTTTTACAAGCTCTATTAGCTTTGTGCTATATATCTTCCTTCTTAAAACTACTTTATCTGGCAAATTGATCAACATCCCGCCCAAACGGGGTCTATTATTGGCATGTGCCTTTTCAAGTTGTCTTTTTAGAAACTCTAACTGCTCGCTTCTATCCATGAACCCCTCGCATATTTCGTTTGTATTTTAATCTTTGTATCTTTATAATATCGTCTAATCTTTCTTTATAAGAGTCGTCATCTTTTTTGTCTCTTCAGAAACATCTAGCTTTTCATTTTTTGTCTTTGGTTCAAAAATTCTTTTATTTAACCGATTAACGTATATCAAGTTTGCAATAGCTGGTCTATTAATAAGGACGTCTTCTTTTTTGCACAGATTTAATATCCTCATAACATCTTTCTTGCATGCCATTTTATCTTCGTCCTTATAGCTACCATCGCATTTCCATACTGAACTTGGCTTAAACTTCCCAGACCTACAGTCTTTATAAGAATAAAAGCCCTTATAGACTTTCTCAAGGGCTTCTATGGTTTTCATCCAACTTATAACCTCTTCTTCTTTGCTCAAATCTTTTTCTTTATTCCATTTCTCTTTCTCTTTTGCTAATCTTTCAAGCTCTTCGCTTCTTCTCATGTTATTCGGTCTTTAAGTCCTTATTTTGCCTCGCAGGCTTTAAACGTAATGCCTATTTCATTTATCAAAGGCAAAAAGTTCTTTAGCGTCGGATTATTCTCTTTTGATAAAAATCTATAAATATTGTTTCTTTTCATTTCTGTCTTTTTTGCAAGCTCCGTTACGTTCTCAGCTTTGGCTAAAATCTTTAAGTTCTCTAAAAATACGTCAAGCTCTTTTGTCTTATTATATTGGTCAATGATATATTTTTTATATGCTTTTATTTCTTTTGGATTTTTGCTTATTACCCTTGCATAAAAAGACCCCTTTACTAAAAGAAGCTCTATGGGCAAGGATAACTCAAGCGTAATTATATTTCCAGACAAAACTCTAAAAATAATTTATCTCTTTTCCCGTACCCTGCAGTAAGTTCAAGTTTGTCAACTAGAGTGGGGAATTTATCATAAATAGTTTTGCCAACAGCTTTCTTAACATCTAAGGATAATTTAGCGTATCTGTCTATGTCTTTGTTTAGTCTGTTTAAAAAGACAATGCCGCCTCTGGCGGAAATTACGCCGTAATTGAAAAACTTGAGTTCTGTTGTTATTTGTGTGTCTGGGGAAGAAAGGTCGAGATTATTAATCTTTCCCGAAATTTTAGGTTTAAAACATAGTCCCGTTGCTTTTGTAAAATCGTTTTGAAAATCAAAAATTGAAGAGGAAGATACTGTTGCAAATAACATTAATACAATAAAAACAGATAAATATTTCACTGTTTCCCTCCTGCATTGTTTTGTCGCCAACGTTTTTTAAAGTCTTCTTTATCCTTGTTTACTCCTTTTTCAAAATTATTGCTCAATTCTTTTTTCTTTTGGCTAATTGTCCGAGATTTGTACCCTACACGTTTTTGTCCTTTTTTTCGTTCTTCCTCAAGATACTTCTCCGTATGTTCGTCTAGCGTTTTATCTTTAAATTTAGACGATGTCTCTTCTATTTCTTTCCCAACAGTTTCAATCGCTTTCCCTGCAGCGTCAACAACTTCAGCCGCAATCTCTACCCCTTGACCAACTTCTTCAAGCTCTTCGCCTACTTTTATTATATCTTTTTTAAAAGCACCGCAACTACATAAACACAGACACCAAGACAAGAAAATAAACGCCTTTATATTCCCTATTTTACTCTTCTTCAGAATTAATTTCGCAACTTCTTTGTTCATATTTTTCAATCTTATAGCATTATTCCCAAAATTACGTTTTCCCTTCTTTTTATACTTTGTAACTTAAACTAATGCAAGTGTTACTCCTGAAAAGTCTAATTTAATGTTCTTTGACGGCGATATTTCTGGCGTAAATCTATACCCAATATCAAATCCTATTCCAACCCTCTTCGTGAACAACCATTCTGCTCCGATTGAAGAATCCAATATAAAACATCCTGTGGTCTTGTTTAATTCTTTGACAATTTTCTCACTTGATGTATCTCTAAGACTGAAAGAATTTTTTGACTTAAAATCAACAAGAGCATATCCTAAAAACGATTTCCCATTCAAGCTAAAATTTTTACCTATATTCCTACTATAACTTCCCCCAAACATCATCGGCATTATCATAATTCTACAGTATGAATTGTTATCTTTAATGCTCAGATCTAGTTCCCCTTTTGGTGTTGGTGTAAAATTTACTTTTTTTCTCGCTACTCCCACTCTTGCACCTATTTTGAAATTGTTGTTTATATCGTGCATATATTCTAATCCTTCTCCAAGCGCCCCTATTTCGAAATGTTCATTAATGTTACTCAACCGCTCAGAAAACATGCCATTCATGTCTTTTGACTTTATTTTAGATATTCCAGTTCATGCAGAAACTTCATCTTTTGCACAAACATTTGTTAGGCAAAAGAACGAAAGCATACATATAATTCCAACCGCTTTTGCTAAATTTTTATACAAAAACATTATTTTTCCCTCTTAAATGTTTGTAATTATTTTTTAGTCCTTTTTGTTACTTATCTTAATTTCTGTATTAACCCGACCATCACCATTGATTTCTTGTCTGTAATCTGAATTGAATGAGAATGTGACGCTTTTTAGCCCTTTTGTTGTTTCCCTTTTAGTATCTTCCCACGCTTTCCCTACTGCTCTCCCAATATTTCCCCAAATATCCGTGTAAGCAACACCTACTCCTAAAGAATAACACAATGCAACTGTCAAAACTAATTTCTTCATCACATTTGCTCATTTTCAATCTATTTTACAGAAACCAAAAGTCTCTGTTTAGCTTGATTTTAGAAGGTCAAGATTTGCTTCTTTCTAGAACTACATATATTCTTTTATTTTTACTCCCTTTTGTCAACGCATGAAATGGCTGCAATTTACTCAACTTTGAAGATTAACCCCTACCTATTATTTCCCCTGCTTTTTACCCCTAGATTCCGAGTCCGCTATTGCATATTATCGGACTCGCTCCTTCCTTCCCTTATCCTTTTTTCTGCCTTCCCAAACAGTATTTTATCATTTGCCCTACTAGTTCCGATATTTCTATGTTCGCTTTTTTGGACATTGCCCTTA
>JAITKL010000065.1 GCA_031278405.1 Endomicrobium sp.
TTTTCTTCTCCTTGAACATAAACATATTTTTACAATATCTAAATATCTATATATTTATGTATTTTTTCTAAATTATCCTCAAAATAAACATCATTATTTTATTACTTTATCCTTTTCCGTGTCAAATATTGAATTTTGCAACATTAAAAAATTCCTAAGTCTAAAACAGAAAAAGACAGCATAATATAAAGTCAGATTTGATTTTTATCATGCAAAAAGCTAAAATTGCCCTCTGAATTACTTATAATTTTAGAAAGGATAGTTAAATGGAAAGAAAGTATCAAGTTGTGGTTATTGGAGCTGGACATGCAGGATGTGAAGCGGCATTAGCATGCGCTAGAATGGGACTAAAAACGCTAATAATTACTTTAAACGTTGATTCAATAGCCAAAATGCCATGTAATCCTGCCATAGGAGGAATTGCAAAAGGTCAGATGGTAAGAGAAATAGACGCTATGGGCGGAGAAATGGGATGGATTACAGACTATGCCGGACTCCAGTTTAAAATATTGAACAGTTCAAGAGGTCCGGCTGTCTGGTCCCCAAGAGCGCAATGTGATAAAGAGCTTTATTCTGTTTTGATGTCAAAATCTCTCCAAAATCAACCTAATCTTGAAATATTACAATCTGAAGCTACAGCTTTGGTAGCAAAGAGCGGAAAAGTCTGTGGAGTAAGAATACTTACAGGAGAAACCATTGACTCCAACGCTGTAGTAGTAACTACAGGAACATTCTTAAAAGGTACTATACATCTTGGAAAAATGCATTTTGATGGGGGAAGGTTTAATGAAAGATCATCAGCATATCTATCAAGATCGTTAAGTGAAGACTGCGGACTTGTCCTGAGTAGATTTAAAACAACAACTACTCCAAGAATTAACTCTCGTTCTATAGATTATTCAAAAATGACTGAGCAGCCAGGCGATGAAAAACCGAAGCCTTTCTCGCATTTTACTGAAATAGAGCAGTGGAGAAAAAATCTAAAGCAGCTTTCTTGCTGGCTGACTTACACAAACCCTATAACGCACAAAATAGTCGGCGATAACCTAGAATTATCTTCTATTCCAATAGGAAAAGTAAACAGTAAAAGTCCTAGATACTGTCCTGCAATAGAAGAAAAGATAGAGCGTTATCCTGAGAAAACTAGCCATCATATATTTATAGAGCCAGAAGGTTACAATACTAACGAAGTTTATTTAAATGGTCTCTATACAGGATTGCCATTTAATTTGCAGCAACAAATGATAAACTCAATTGCAGGTCTTGAAAACGCAAAAGTCATAAGATATGGCTATGCCATTGAATACGACTATTGCAATCCTCTTCAAATAAAGAAAACTTTGGAAACAAAAACAATTGAAAACCTTTTCTTAGGCGGACAGATAAACGGCACCACAGGTTACGAAGAAGCTGCTTCTCAAGGTTTTATTGCAGGTATTAACGCGGCGTTGAAAGTTTTAGGCAGGGAGTCTCTTATACTTAAAAGAAACGAATCTTATATAGGTATACTTATAGATGATATAACAACAAGAGGAATGGACGAACCGTATAGAATGTTTACATCAAGAGCTGAATACAGACTTTCAATAAGAAACGATAATACGGACTTGAGACTTATGGATATAGGTCATTCATTGGAGCTTATCTCCGACAAAGCATACAAAAAGTTTGTTCTTTACAGACAGACTTTGTCAAATATTTATGAAGGCAAAACGGATAATTTGCCTTCAGATAAGGATTTGTCTCCTTGGTCGCTAGAAAAAGCTAAAGAAGAAGTTTATATACACAAAAAATACGAAGGATACATAGAAATCCAAGATAAGATGGCAAATAAAATGAAGAAAAATGAAGACCGACAAATTCCTAAAGATTTTGATTACGATAAAATTAATTCTTTTTCAGCTGAAACAAAACAAAGGTTAAAGATAGTTTGTCCGCAAACTATTGGGCAGGCTTCAAGAATTCACGCAATTAAACCGTCAGATATAGCAATACTTACAATTTATCTTGAGAAACAGAAAAAGGAGAAAAAACTTGAAAAATAAAATTATCGACATTTACTGTTTTTCTGCAACAGGAAATACCTATCTTGCGGCAAAAAAATTGCAAATACTTTACAAGGTAACGGACATTCAGTCAATGTTAAAAACATGACAGTATCTGATCCTCATAAAATAAATTTGTCACATACTATAGGTATAGGTTTTACGGTTGCGTTCTGGAATACTTTTCCTGTTGTGAAAGACTTTATAAACAATTTGTCTCGTAGCGACGGCACTGAAATTTTCGTCTTTACAACTATGGGAAGCTCTTCTCTAAATGCCGCGGCAAACTTCGGAGGTATTCTTAAAAATAAAGGATATAACGTTATAGGTGCAAAAGACTTTTTAATGCCTAATAATTTTATAGCTGTACAAAAAAAAGAAAAGAACAACTTAAAAATAGGAAAAGCCTATAAGAAAATTGAAGTCTTCGCTAAACAATTGATTGATGGAAGCATAAAACCTTGTAAAACCAATTTATTTTTTAAAATTTCTTTTGCAATAACAGATTTTATAACAAATAGATGGAGAGGAAAAATTTTTCAAAAAATTGTAAGATTTGACTTAAATAAAGACAAATGTGTAAAATGCAAGCTTTGCTTTGAAATATGCCCAGTAAAAAATATTCAAGTTGAAGACAATTATCCTGTTTTTAACGGAATGAAATGTCAACTGTGCATGAGATGTATTTCTTACTGTCCGACGCATGCAATAAAATCTTTTTTGTTACGTAAAACTTATACGGCATTATCAATTGAGGAGATAAAAAGATGGAGCATCTAGAATGGCTTGGGTTTACCGCAGGGTTTTTTTCAACAATTGCTTTTATTCCACAAGTTTATAAAACTTATAAAACAAAATCAGCAGAAAATATATCAATACAGACGTTTATCATTTATACAATAAGTGCTATTCTTTGGACTACATATGGATTTTTATTCAGCAACCCCGCGATATATATTACAAATATAGTTATGCTAATAATATCTAACACTCAAATTGTTCTGAAAATAAAATACGATAGGGCTGATAGTCTTGATCAAAAACAAGGAAGATGCAAATGAAAAAATTGTAGCACACACGATTGTTTGCGACGTGTTTTATTTTATGTCAACATCAGTATGGTTTGTTTGCCAAAATGAACCAAGTCGCCATTGAAAAAGCAAAAACTGAAGCGGAAGCTAAAGAAATTAAGCGGCAAACTTTTGAAAAAGTCAAAGGCATGAAAAAGAAAAGCTTTAGTCAATGAAGATGATGAAGATATAGTCAAAAGCATTAGCAAAAATATTAAAACAGAAAGCAAAAGCTATAAAAGCCACGGCAAAATTAAGAGCTGAAGCGGAAAAACAGACTAACAATTATCAGAAAAATGCTGATAAACCCAGACACTCAAATAAACATGCAGAGGAGTTTCTTAAAAGCGTAAAAATAATTATCTAAGCAAGTATGGGAAAAGAAAAACTGTTTAATGAATTTCAAAAATACGTATCAGATAATATTGTAAATTTCATTTCTCAAGAAATGAAAAAAAAGTTTGAGGCGTATTTTGCTGAACTTATAGAATGGAATAAATTTCTAAATCTTATTTCATTTAAAAGCGAAAAAGATTTAATTTACAGACATTTTTGCGACAGTCTGTACAGTGCTAAGATTGTAAGCAAGATAGCTGGCAAAGACACAGTTTTAAAAATTACTGACATTGGCACAGGTTCGGGAATGCCTGGAATACCTGTGAAAATCGTTTTGCCTAACATTAAAATGACACTGGTAGAGTCTATAACTAAGAAGTGTAAGTTTCTTGAAAATGTAACCAATAAACTTGACCTTTGTATGGAGATATTAAATTCAAGGGCTGA
>JAITKL010000015.1 GCA_031278405.1 Endomicrobium sp.
TTTTTTCATCTTTTATTTCTCCTTAAACTTAAAATAGTAACTACTGTGTGACAATTTTATATCTTTTATTTTTCTTTTGCAAGTTTTGATCATTTATGTTAAACTATCGTTGTGGCGATGATTTAATAACTTTTTGCGATAAAAGAAGGGCAACTGATTCTTTCTGATCTTAATAGGCTCTTTACCTAATTAATATAATAGCTGTGCTGCTGTTAAGTGTGTTGGTTACAAAAGAAACAGACTGTTATCTTACAGGAGACAATTTGGATAAAGTTGACAAAATTTCTATCCCCAACGTTTTTGTTTTCGTCATCATCTTAATGTTGTTGATGATAACGATGCCTGTTGTTGAGACTGTTTAACTTGGTAATATAAGACAGTTTAAACATAAAAATACGCCGACATTATTGGCGTAACTTAGTAAATAAGATTATTAAAACGTTATTACTTTATAATTTTCTTTGGACAACAAATCTTCATACTAACTCCTTATTTCTGATGATGATAGCAGTCTGCCAGATATATCTTGGAACAATGTTACGTTACATTTTAATTATAGGAAGTCGTTGTGCTAACCTACAAATTTATAGATTAAGAAATCATAATAGTTATAATTTTAATTATTTAGTTTCAATTATTTTTTCGGTAATTTTTTTGCCGGTGTTTATTTTTGTTCCTGTGAGGATTATATAAGATACTTTTGGAATCAACGCATTGCTTGCTGATACATAAACTGATGAAAGATAAGCCTTTTCGCTATTTATAAGAATTTCAGCTTTGGGCTCGCCATTTACTAAGACAATTTTCATAGGTCTGTCTTTAACAGCTTTTAAGACTAAGCTATATGAATTGTTACCATTGTCAATTGCAGTATAACCATAAGCTTTTTTTTCAAAAGATGTAATTTCTTTACGTTGTCTTTGTTTTGCATACAAAATCCAATAGGCATCCACAGGATTTTTTTTGTTTATGTTGCCATTTAAATCCAACCTTGCGTCATACATGACAACATTAGCATTTTTATTCCTTTCTATTTTAAAGAGATTCTTGCTTTCTGCTAAAACTTCCGTAGTGTATAAAAACAAATAGATCAAACCAAAACATAAAGAAGCGACGATAATTTTCTGCATTAAAATCCACCTTACCTTTAGTTTATAAATTCTTAATTTATAAATCAGCGTAATTATGTGAAATTATTCTATGAAAATTAATATTTTATTAAAATTGAATTTATTTTTTTCTATATTATAGAATATTTAAACAGTTAATATTAAAATATATATTTGGAACAAGTTTTTTTCACTTCTTAAACGCGCTGATCTCGTGTCGTCCATAAAAAGGATCTTGCGGAGGATATCGGCTTGCAAGACTTTCCAATAGTATAAATGCATTTGACATATTGTTGGCTATAGAAGTCTATGCGAGAAGTCTCAGGAATCTTTTATTGAAGGCGAGAATGGCATAGAGAAGACAATCCAAGAATTCTGTTTTAGAAAAATTGGACGCTTCAATAATAAAGTAATGCTTTTGGCAATAAGTGCTTGAAAGCCTTGCTCTTGACACTCAAAAGCATTCGTTAGAAAATGATTGTATATTTTTAATTAAAAATATTTTAGTTTTTAGAAATTTAATTTAAAAAAGAATTATAATGAAGAAATTAGTATTTTTGGAAAATCCTAATGAAGAAGTAGGTGAGTTTATGTAGTAGGAAGATAATGAATTTGGATAGTTTATTTGGGGTTTGTTGTCTATTGACCTCGAAAATGTGCTTTTTCAAACTTTGGAAGAAGCTTTACTGTCTCTTGGCAATGATGGAGATGATAGATTTGATTTAAATTCGTTTAATCGCTTCATATTTTGGGTTTTGTCAATAATTTTGTATAATTTAACTTAACAATTATGTATGAATATTCTCTATTAGAGTAATTATATAAAGGGAATTTTTGAATTTATTATTATGAAGAATTTTTCAGTAATTATACTTGCCGCAGGCGTAGGAACAAGAATGAGGTCTTCTTTGCCGAAAGTTATGTACAATCTTTCAGGCAAACCCTTGATAAAGTGGGTTATAGACTCTGTTTCCTCTTTAAAGCCTGATAATATTGTTGTGGTGTTGGGGTATAGAGCAGACAAAGTTGAAGAATATTTATCAGAGATAAACGTAAAGAATTTAAAGATTATTTATCAAAAAGAGCAGCTTGGTTCCGCGCATGCAGTTATGCAAGCGAAGAAAGTTTTAAAGAATTACAGCGGAAATATTTTGGTTTTAAGCGGTGATGTTCCTCTTATCAACTCTAAAACATTGTCAGTCTTGATAAAAAATAATGACAAAACTGCTTATTCTCTTACCGTTTTAGCCGCTGAAATTGCAAATCCATTTGGCTATGGCAGAATAGTAAAAAAAGATGGTTTTCTGGAAAGAATAGTTGAAGAAAAAGATGCAAATATTTCTGAAAAACGGATAAATCTAATAAATTCCGGCATATATTGTTTTGATAAGAGTTTATGGAAGGCTCTTTCAAAAGTTAAGCCTAATAATTCTAAAAAAGAATACTATATAACCGATACGGTTGCAATACTTAAAAGTTTGGGTAAAAGTGTGTCTCTAGCTGTTACAAAAGATGGAAATGAAGTAAAGGGTATAAATAACAGATTAGAACTTTCGCAAGCAGAAGCTCTATTAAAGGATAGGAAAGTGAAAAGGCTTTTTGAAAGAGGTGTAAGTATTATAGACGTAGATAAAGTATATATCTCCTACGATGCAAAAATAGGGCAGGATACTGTTATATATCCTGGCGTTTTTATTGATACAGGCGTTATTGTAGGCAAATGTTGTGTTTTGAAAGGCTCAAGCTATATAACTGATGCTAAGATAGACGACGGGAGCATAATTTCTTATTCTTACATAAACGGAGCTGTTATTGGCAAGAATGTTAAAATTGGTCCCTTCTCGCATATAAGACCGGGATCAGTTTTAAAAGACAACGTAAAAGTAGGAAATTTCTCGGAAACGAAAAAAGCTGTAATAGCAAAGAACTCTAAAGTTAACCATCTTTCATATATAGGTGACGCCAAAGTAGGAAAAGATGTAAATATAGGCGCAGGGACGATTACATGCAACTATGACGGTATAAACAAGCATAAAACGGTTATTGGTTCAAATTCATTTGTAGGCTCCAATGTTAATTTTATTGCTCCTGTTAAAGTCGGCAATAATGCTTTAGTAGCTGCAGGATCAACTGTAAATCGCGATGTCCCGGCAGGCAAACTTGCAATAGCAAGAGCAAGACAAGAGTTAAAGCGTAGAATAATAAAATAGAATTATTTTGAAATAAATGTTGTTTTCGTTTAAAGAAGGGCTAAGAGGGGCATTATGAAACTTAAGATTATCTCAGGTAATGCTAATATAGAGCTTGCAAAACAAATTA
>JAITKL010000029.1 GCA_031278405.1 Endomicrobium sp.
TTGAGCGCTGCTAACCCTATTCTAAGAGATATTCATGAGTATATTTTGATATTTTCAAAAGGTGAATATAAAAGAGACAGAGCAAAAAAGAAACTACAATTTAAACACAATACAATGACAAAGAATCAATTTATGGACTGGACAAAATCAATTTGGGTTATAAAAGCTGAAAGTGCTAAGCGTATTGGTCACCCAGCACCTTTCCCTTTGGAATTGCCAAACAGACTAGTACATCTTTATTCATTTACTGGCGATATTATTTTAGATCCATTCATGGGCAGCGGAACAACTGCTGTTGCTGCCGTTAAAGCAAAAAGAAATTTTGTAGGATACGAAATTAATGAAAAATATGTAAATCTAGCAAATAAAAGAATATCAATTCAATTATAGATTATAATTATTTTGTTATGTTGTTATGTAAAAAGGATATAGTTATTAAATATCAAAAACGAGAGAATAGCTTAAGAAAAAGATTAACAGAGAATTTGTTTATTTTTTTCTAAGCTTTGGGCGGACTTCTTTTTGGATATAACACGAGGGTTATATTGGGAGCAATACTGTTTCATCAAAAATGATGTGTCATTGAGATCTCTCTCAAAGGCTGTAGTAAGTGCTATACTACTGTTAGAATATTATTGGCGCAGCAGTTATAGGTTTGTTGCTGGATAAATATGGACGCAGAAATATGGTTTTGCTTTTAGCTGTAATCTTTGCATTGGGTTCAATCTTTTCGTAATATTGACAACTTCAAGAATAATCCTCGGAACTGCTGTTGGGGAGGGGTGTTTCGGCATCAGTGTTTTTATATTTGGCAGAAATGTCTCTTGCTAAGTTATAGAGGAGTCACTCTTTCAACATTTTAGTTTTAGGTTGTATTACGTTGACTTTTCTGTGCATATTTTTTTCTTTACTTTCGTGTGGTGTCCTGTTATGTGGATAATGATAGATGAACTTTTTTCTCTCAAAGCGAGAGAGCTTGGCGCAGGTGTTAGCAGTGTTGCCATTTTTCTTTGAAAAGATTAGTGATATATCGTTTTTTCTTTGCAATCATGACTGCTTTGTTAATATTTATTCATAAAGTATTTAGATGAAATAAGAATAAGGTTGATAATGATGTTGAGAAGTTTTCAAATTTTGATATCGGGCATGTTTCGTTATGTAGATGTGAAACTTTATACAGAACGCTAAAGTTAAAATGGTGTTAATAATCTCAGATTTAATTTTAAAACAGCAAATCATTGATAGGTTGCATGTTTGAAATGTATTCCGATTATTTGAAGAGTTAGTGGAAAAAATTTGCCAAGATATTCTTGATAAGATTGAGAAAGAAAATGCCCTAAATTAGACTATCAATTATAGATTTGATGAAAAATGTTGAACTTAGTGTGCCGTAGAAGTATTGTATAAGAACATGCGCTTTACAATTTTTGGAGCAATTAAATAATCCTTATGTTTCACGTGAAACATAGGTGGCTGAAATTGAAAGTATTAACGTAAGTTTTCCAAAGAAGAAATAAAACTTTTTATATATTCGATAAACTCAAGGGAAATAAGTTTCACACGAAACAAAGTTTTGATATAATTTGTTAAAATAGTATAATCTGTTTCATGTGAAACAAAAATAAAGAAGAGTCAAAAGGATGAAAATATTAATTCTAAATATTGTTAATATTCAGTTTTTTTCGGAGTGATAACAAAAGTTTATTGTGATGATTTGGGTGAAGAAATAAATTTTTAGAGCTGGGATTAACTTAAAAAAGTAGATGAATAGAAGTTTTAAAGAAAGGGATTAAAAAATAAATAATGATGTTTCTTTAGTCTTTAAGACTTAGTTTCTGTGTGTGATGGTGTTAGATTTGGGCTTGGATTTGAATATACTACCTTTCCTGTGAATATAATGAATCAGCAATATTTGCTTTAGCTATGTATGCTACTGTAAAAGTTAAACCTTTTATGAACTCCAATAAAAATATATTCCAAAGAGTATATTTAAAGGAAACCTTAGATATTATAGCAAGGCTTTAATAAAGCTAGAAAAATTGTTTAGTAAAGGCGGATTGTGGATTGTATTTATTATATTATACGATTGACACAGGAATTGATACTAAAAAGAGCAGCTGGTTAAGGGCTTCTAAATATAATATTAAATATCTCAAAAAAAGTTTTACATGACACAAACAAATGCTATGCAACATTGGTAAATGGAGTGTAAATGAACAAGGTAATTGCAATAGCCAATCAAAAAGGTGGTGTTGGCAAAACTACAACAGCAATTAATTTAGCAGCTAGTTTAGCTAGCTTAGAGCAAGAATGTTTGCTGATTGATATGGACCCACAAGGGAACTCTACGAGTGGTTTGGGCGTAAATAAAAACCCTTTGGAAAAAACTTTATATGATGTATTAATTGACGAGGTCTATCTTGAAGATATTCTTAAGGACACGGCTATGGATTGGCTTGACATCGCGCCTTCAAATATCAATCTTAGTGGAGCAGAAATAGATTTGGTTACTATGGAAAGTAGAGATAAAAGGCTCAGGATAGCATTGGAAAAATTTCAGAAAGTATATAAATACATTATTATAGATTGCCCCCCATCTCTTGGATTGCTTACCATAAATTCTCTTGCTGCTGCTGATACAGTTTTAATACCAATGCAATGTGAATTCTTTGCGCTTGAAGGGCTTGGGCAGCTTTCAAAAACTATTTTTGCTTTGATGCAAGAATATAAGCTGGATTTGGAAGGTATTTTGTTTACTATGTTTGATGTAAGAACTAATCTCGCGGTACAAGTAATTGAAGAAGTAAAAAAGTTTTTTAACGATAAGGTATATGAAACAAAAATTCCGAGAACAATAAAACTCGCTGAAGCTCCAAGTTTTGGCAAGCCTATTATATTATATGAGCCAAACAGCAAAGGTGCTCAGGCATACTTAGATTTAGCAAAAGAATTTCTTTCAAAACAAAAAGATAAGCATGATTGAAAGTTTCACGTAAAACATTTCATATAAAAATATTCGGGAGAAACATAGTATGGAAAAGAAAGCATTAGGTAGAGGTTTTGAGTCTCTAATACCGTCAATAAACAAATCTCATGAGGTAGATACTGTTGTAACAATACCATTAAATAAGATTAAAGCTAACAGATTTCAGCCAAGAAAAAAGTTTAACGAAGAAAAACTTAAAGATCTCGCAGATTCAATAAAAAAACATGATCTTGTGCAACCTATTTTGGTTGCCGCTTCTATAGTTCCAGGTGAATATGAAATTATTGCAGGGGAAAGAAGATTCAGAGCTTCAAAACTTGCTGGAAAGAAAGATATAAAAGCCATAGTTAAGCAATCTGTTGATGACAAACAAAGATTTGATTTGGCATTGATTGAAAACATTCAAAGAGAAAATTTAGATCCTATAGAAGAAGCAAAAGCTTTTAAAAGACTTACAGAAGAATTTGAACATACCCATGATCAAATAGCTGAAGTTATAGGAAAAGATAGATCTGTAATATCAAACACGTTAAGACTGCTTTCTTTGCCTGATGACGTTCAGTCTTTAATATCAGAGGGGAAAATTACTCCCGGTCATGGCAGAATGCTTGCAGGGATAGAAAACTCAGAAGAGATAGCCCGCATAGTAAAGCGTATATTAAACGAGAATCTTTCTGTAAGAACTGTTGAAAAGTTGACTTCTGAGCTAAAATCTGAAAAAAAAGCTGTTAAACAAAAAAAACAAGAAGAAGTAGAACTTGTACACTTAAAGGAAAATCTCCAAAGAAAATTCGGTTCTAAAGTAAATATTACAGGTAATAGCAAAAAAGGGAAAATAGAAATCTATTATTATTCTTTGGTAGATTTAGAAAGAATAATAAATGAGCTTAAAATAATTTTTTAACTTAGAGTTTCAAGAATGTCAAACTCTTGCCAAAGGCATTTCTTCTTTTGCGATGGCAGGCAGTAATGTTTATATATGTGTTGATAAATTTAGATAAAAGTTTCCATGTGAAAATTATGCGAATACAAAATGTATTGAAAAATCAACTGATAATCAAAATACATATTGTTATGTTGAGTAGAAATGGGGTTTAATATTATTTGTGGATAACCTGTTAGTAAGTTTCAATAAAAGCCAAGCCGCATTAATTTTTGTGTATATTTTTAGAGAGATAATTATCTTTATTATTGTGATAGAAAAATATTGAATGCTTAATGGTATGTTTCAAGCCATTCCATATATATCGTGGCGCAAATCTTTGTTGAGGGTATTTAATATCCATGTATCTCAATATTTTGTTTTTGCAAGTTTAGATACAAATTTAAATTTTTAAACCAAAGGATGTGGGAATAGTTTCTTTTTCTTTAAAGTTTTTATTATAACCTTAAAATCCGCTTGTTAATATTTGTTGTAAAAGTCTCCATATCTTTTCAAAAATATCGGTAAGCGTATTTATAGAGTATGTTGTATTTCTACATTTGTCATCTTTTTAAACAAATCTATAATTTCTTGTAACTGAATTAGATTTAGTCAAATATAGAAATTTCAGAATTTGCATTAATAAAGATTTCAGAATTTTTATTGTTATGCGATACCTTTATTCATATTTATTGTATGTGCCTGTAACTGTCAAGATAACAGCCCTTTTGGCTAGTTTTTACTTTAGCTTAGCGGTTTTGTTGAGCAAATTTTACATAAAAATTATCCAAGGTTTGGTATGGTTAGCAAACGTTTTCATAAACTCGGCGTAACAATATATACATTTATACATGCAGCCGATATATGGGTTTATAACATAATCTACATCAGGAATTTTAGTTTTGAAAATATAATTATTAGTTAAAACTTTTTTAATTTTTATCATAAGGCAAAGTATTAAAGTATTATATAAAACTTTATCAAAATTTTATTTATTTAAAACTTAACGCTTAACTTAAAATGATATAATCACCAAAATGACAAACAAATTAGAAATAAATGATAAATTTAAAGAAGCCTTTGATTTAATAGACAAAACGCATAATTGTGTTTTTTTAACAGGGAATGCCGGTACTGGCAAAACCACGTTTTTGCATTACTATATAATGCATGCTAAAAAAAGGACTATAGTTCTTGCCCCTACGGGCGTAGCTGCTCTCAACTGCGGTGGAGAAACAATCCATTCTTTTTTTAATTTTAAGCCAGACGTGACTCTTTCTAAAATCAAAAATAAAAAACTTTCCGACAAATCAATATATAGAAAAGTTGAAACAATTATTATTGACGAAGCATCAATGTTACGTTGTGATTTGCTGGATTGCGTTGATAAATTTTTAAGAATAAACAGGGGAAAACATAAAGAGCCGTTTGGCGGTGTTCAAATGGTTTTTATCGGGGATTTAAAGCAGCTCCCCCCTGTCGTAAAAAGAGAAGAAAAACATATTTTTTCTTCCATGTACAAATCGCCTTATTTTTTAAGCGCGTATTCTTTAAATGAATGTATGCTTCACACACTTGAGCTTACAAAAGTATATAGACAGCAAGAGCTTAATTTTGTAGCTTTATTAAATGCAGTTCGCAACAATACAATTAGCGATTCTGAACTCGCTGAGCTTAATAAAAAGGTTTCTCCAAATATTTTTAGCAAGCCTATGAGCGTGTACTTAACCACAACAAATAATAAAGCTGCGTATATAAATCATCAATACCTTTCAAAGATAAATTCAGAGTGTGCTATATTTGTAGCGGAGACTGAAAATATAGAAGAAGATTTTAAAATGCTCCCTGCAGCATACGATTTGGTAATTAAAAAAGGTGCTCAAGTAATGATGTTAAACAATGACGCCAAAGGCAGATGGGTAAATGGCAGTATAGGAATTGTTGAAGATATAAAAAATAGTATGCATTCCGATAAAGCTCTTATATCTGTTAAATTTTCAAACGGAAGAACGGAGTATGTTGAACCTTTTAAATGGGAACTATTTAAATATAAGTGGAATGAAAAACAGGAACAAATAGAAACGGAAAGTATGGGATTTTTTAAACAATATCCATTAAAATTGTCTTGGGCTGTAACTATACACAAAAGTCAGGGAAAAACATTTAACAATATTATAATAGATATGGAATATGGAGCATTTGCTCCGGGGCAGCTTTATGTAGCGTTAAGCAGATGCACATCTTTTGATGGAATAAGTTTGTCCAGACCTATTACTAAGAAAGATATATTAGTTCCAATTTATAATTTTTAGAGTTATAGCAATTTAAGATTGATTTTATATTAAGGTTTTATTAATACCTGATTTTATTATTTAGGTTCTCTTTTTTCTTTTCATTTTTAAATCCTATTTTTTTATTTACCCTTTCTATAATACTCCGGTTTATGAACTTCTGCATATTATTGAATAATTATGACAAGAGAAATAATCTCAGTGTTGAAATCGTTGCAAATTAGGATATTTTAATCCTGTTGGAAGTATTAAAGACAGAGTTGCAAAAACTATGATAAAAGAAGCGAAAATAAAAGTTTGATTGAAAAAGTTCGATTATAAAATAGAAGATGTGAGTAGAAATACAGACATAGGGGCTTGGTTTATGTATGTGTATGGTAACTTCAAAGGGTTACCGAATTTGAAATTGCTGAAATTGCTGATTATTTTATTGAAGTTTGAGTCTTGCTGTTCAGGCAGGCTTTGGGCTTATAATGATTGGCACTGACACAAACTCTATTTGCTTCCTCTTGACTTCTATAAGCTTCTCTTTGAGCGTGAGGTTTAACAGGAGCATTCCTAAAGTTGTCTATTCTGTTTTCCATTTGCTCGAGATTGGGCGTTTAAACAATTACTCTTTGACTTCTCACATCTCAGTTTTGCCATGTGACAACCATTATATGTGAAGCAGAAAGAAAACAGGCAGAACAAGAAAAAACAAGATAGCAAAGAGAACAATGTGTCATGACAGTGTTGCTTTTATCGTTAGTATGCTGGGTAGGGTAAAGAGTAGTTGTAAGTATAATAAATAAGATGCGTATAGGGCTGATGGGGCAAGACTCATAGACTCTTTAAATAGGATTAAAAAGATGTATTGAGAAACAGAAAGATAAGTCTATGTTGAATCTGCAGTATCCGGCAGATATGCCATTTACTCTTTTGCCTTGCAATTATTCAGTTGAAATGGCAGAGAAGATAAAAGACTAACAAAACATAAAGAAAGAATGGCTAAACAAGACGCGTTAGCCAGACAAGAACAGATTTCAAGCTGGACGGTTGTCATAGAAGTTCTTGAGAAAGCTTATGGGTATTTTTACTCTTATAAAGACTTTGCGTTGAGGAAGTTTAGTCCAAAACTTGTATGGGAATGCAAATGGGATTATAAAGACGAAGATAAAAAATACTGTAGGAATGAAGTTGTAAAGATATTAAAA
>JAITKL010000051.1 GCA_031278405.1 Endomicrobium sp.
TTTTCATTATCAAATCCTACTTCTTTATGGCTTTTTTGTAGTTTATTTAGTACAGACAATCTATCTATGTAAAAATCAATTTCAACCAAGAGGCTTATTGCTATTGTTCTTTACCTGTACTTCAACGAAGTACTTACATGTTCTTATAATTACGTTTGTCATCGGCTTCAAAAGTCTCTTCTTTTAAACAAAAGTTACTACTAATCTCTAATTTAACTTTATTTCTCCATTTGGAAATATCGTCCTTAAATAGAGCAACTATAACAGCACCAATAGTTCCAAACGCTGTGAATAATAATATCCTCTCTCTTAATATCCTCTTTTTGACTGGAGTAGTCAAAGCCAACAATTCTAAGTGTCTAAATATTTACACAATATCATAAAAATATAGTGTAAATCCTATGATATTATTACAATTTACTTTTTATCATCAATGACTTCAGCGTCCACTACTTTTTCGCCATTATTGGCATTTTGACTATTATCAGACTGCTCTTGTCCAGTTGTGCCTTGTGCTTTTTGATCTTGTGAAGATTTATATACAGCTTCAGCAAGTTTATGAGAAGCAGCAGTCAAAGCTTCTTTTGTTGATTTAATTGTCATGACGTCGCTACCTTTTAGAGCGTCTTTAGCAGCAGCCAAAGCCTGTTCAATTGCAAGTCTCTCATCTGAAGAAACTTTATCGCCGTGTTCTTTTAAACTCTTTTCAACAGAGTAAACAAGGTTGTCGGCTTCGTTTCTTGCTTCAATTTCTTCCTTATATTTTGCATCTTCAGAAGCGTACTGCTCGGCTTCTTTTACATATTTATCTATATCGTCTTTTGAAAGTTTCGTTGACGAAGATATTTTAATTGATTGCTCTTTGCCTGTCCCTTTGTCTTTTGCAGAAACGTGCAATATGCCATTTGCGTCTATATCAAAAGTAACTTCAATCTGAGGCACGCCTCTTGGAGCAGGCGGTATACCGTCAAGTATAAATCTACCGAGAGATAAATTGTCTTTTGCCATAGGTCTTTCACCCTGTAAAACATTAATTTCTACGCTTGGCTGATTGTCTGCAGCAGTTGAGAATATTTGAGAGCGTTTAGCGGGAACTGTCGTATTTCTGTCTATTAACGAAGTTCTTACGCCTCCCATAGTTTCAAGTCCTAAAGTGAGCGGAGTTACGTCTAAAAGAAGGATGTCTTTTACGTCACCCGTTAAAACAGCGGCTTGAACGGCAGCTCCAAAGCACACGCATTCCATAGGGTCTATTCCGCGCTCTGCCTTTTTGCCTACGTGATCTTCAACAAATTTTTGGACTATAGGCATTCTTGTAGGTCCGCCAACCAAAATTATCTTCGTAACAGTATCCGTCGTAAGTTTTGCATCGCTTATCGCCTGATCTATTGAAGTTTTGCATCTTTCGACGATAGGTCTTACAAGGTTTTCAAGAGTGGCTCTTGTAAGCTTAAGCGTTAAATGTTTAGGACCCAACGCATCAGCTGTGATAAATGGAAGATTTATGTCAGTTTCCAAAACGTTTGAAAGTTCAATTTTCGCTTTTTCGGAAGCTTCTTTTAAACGTTGAATAGCCATTTTATCGTTGCGCAAATCTATACCATTCGCTTTCTTGAAATCTTCAGCGATGTAGTTTATCAAAGCATTGTCCATATCGGTTCCGCCAAGCTGTGTGTCGCCTGAAGTTGAGAGAACTTCAAAAGTTCCTTCAGCGCCCATTTCCATTATGGTTACGTCAAGCGTTCCTCCGCCAAGGTCAAATACTAATATTTTCTGCTCTTTGCCGACTTTATCTATACCGTAAGCAAGAGAAGCGGCCGTAGGCTCGTTGACAAGTCTCACAACTTCAAGACCTGCTATTGCACCCGCGTCTTTTGTAGCCTGTCTCTGGTTATCGTTAAAATACGCAGGAACAGTAATAACTGCTTTGGAAATAGGATTTCCCAAATATGCTTCAGCATCTTTTTTTATCTTTTGAAGAATGAAAGCTGAAAGTTGCTGAGGCGTAAATTCTTTTCCATTTACGTTATATTTATAATCAGTTCCCATTTTTCTCTTAAAAGCGCTAATTGTGCCTTCAGGATTTGTAACAGCCTGTCTTCTTGCGGGCTCTCCGACTAAAAGCTGACCGTCTTTTGTAAACGCGACATAAGAAGGAAAAGCTTTTCCTCCAAGTGTAGTTCCCTCAGCTGAAGGAATAAGAGTAGTCTTCCCGCCTTCCATAACAGCAGCCGCAGAATTTGATGTCCCCAAATCAATACCAATAATCTTTGCCATATAATTATTCTCCTTTTTATAGTTAATTTTCTTTTTTATTTTCAGATTTTTTGTCGTTTTTAGCAACTTTAACTTTAACAGTCCTTATCAACTTGCCGTTCATTTTATAACCCTTCTGATAGACATCCAAAACTTTTCCGTCTTCTTCATCGCTTTCAACATAATCTAAAGCTTCGCACATATTTGGATCAAACTTTTCGCATTGTATCTCTTCAACACCTTCTTCTTTAAGCATCTTTGTAAACTCTTTGCTTATCATGTCAAGACCAACAATTATGCTTTCTATATTGTTCCCTGCTTTGGCGCTTTTTAGAGCATGCTGCAAAACGTCGTCAATTGCTATTTGTTTTACAAGGATTTTTTCTTTTCCCCAATCTAAGTAATCCTTTTTTTCTTTTTCTGAGCGTCTCCTGAAATTATCAAAATCAGCTTTAAGTCTTACAAGCTGATCGTAATAATCTTGAGCTAAAACTTTCTGTTCGTCAACAGATTGTTTTAAAATTTCAAGCTCAACGACTTTTTCATCTCTTGCATCCTCACTGCACTCACAACTGTTTTGTTCCTGTTCTTGCTCATTAGTAGTTTCCTTATCGTTTCCCAAATTGCCCTCCATTTAGCTTACTTTTCCATATCTTTTAAAAATTTGTTTAACATCTCAGACACTCTACTTACAAGAAACATCATTTTCTTGTATTCCATTCGTTTGGGTCCTATAATTCCCAAAACGCCTACGGCTCTATCGCCATTTTTATATACTGTAGTTATAACGCTTAAATCTTTAAGTTCTGCGATGGCGTTTTCTGAACCTATTTTAACATTGATTCCGTTACCAGTAAAATCTTTGCTTATTATTTCTATAAGTTTTTCTTTATTTTCGTTAAATTTTATCAGCGACTTTACGAGCTCAAAATCATTGAAATCAGGTACTGATACTACGTTAGACGTTCCGTCTATATAATAGATGTCGTCCTGTATATTGTAGAAAACATCGCTTATTTTTTCAGCCACTTTTAAAATTTCTTCTTCCTGTTGTTTAAACTCTTTAATCTCAGACGTTATCCTTTTATTTGCCTGAGATATATAAACACCCCTTAATTTATCGTTTAAAAAATTTCTAAGTTTTGCTATTTCTAATTGAGAAAGAAAAGCTTCTATTTTTTTATGCTTGATTGCTCCGCTTTGAGTAAACAATACTACAAGCAACTCACTGTTTGAAATTTGCACAAGCTCAATATTTTTTATTCCATCATATTGGGTTTGCGTCGCCATTACAAAACCAGCATATTGAGAAAGTCCTGACAAAATACGCGAAGTTTCCAAAAGAAGAGATTCGATTTCTCTGTGTTTTTGCTCATATTCTTTTCTTATTTTTTCTTCTTTCCCTATGGTAAGGCTCTGCAGTTTCAACAGATTATCTACGTAAGACCTGTATCCCTTGTCGGCAGGTATTCTTCCAGCTGAAGTATGAGGATGCGTTAAAAATCCTTCTTCTTCAAGTTCAGCCATAACATTTCTAACTGCCGCTGGAGAAAGAGAAATATTATACTCATCTATAAGTACTGTTGATCCCACAGGTTTACCTGTCTTTATATAATGGTGTATAACTGCACTTAATATCTTTGTTTTTCTTTCTTTTAAGATTTCAAGCGATATTTGACGCATTTATTAACCACTTTTGTAATTTTAGCATCATCCCTTTTTAGCACTCATATTCATATAGTGCTAATATTATAGCGTTAAATTTAACTTATGTCAAGAGGTTCATAGTTTATTAGGATACAAAGTTTAGAAATTTTTCGTATGATTAACATTATGAAAATAGAAAAACATACCTTTCAGTTGTTAGCTGTTGCCATTTTGACACAAATGCCTTTTGGCATAAATTCTTATGCTAAAAAACATATATAATATAAAAAAATATAAAAGCCATGTTTCTTTGCCTACACGCTTATTAGTAAATCAAATATAAGAGATATGTTGATGGTGGAACATTAATTAAATGTAGAAATAAACGGTCAAATATTGAAATTGGTTGTTGCAAAAGAACGCGATACAATAAATAATTTAACAGCTTACATAAAAGCGCAGAAGATGAATAAGTTAAATGTTATAAGAAGATGTAAATATGCGAGATTGAATAGGTTCTGACAGAAAAATGGATGGTATTTAAATTTTAAATGAAAATTATTGACTTTCAAAAAACTTGAGTTTATCTTGATAGGTAAAAGGAAAATCTATCCAATATGTTTAAGTTTTAAAAATGAATTATGTCTAAGCTCATTGGTAATTGTAGTCATACTTCCGTGTCCAGGACAAACTGTGATATAAGGATCCAATTTTTTTAGTTTTTCAAGCGATTTTAAAAGCTCTTCGCTATTTCCGCCCCATAAATCAGTTCTACCTATAGCACCCGCAAAAAGAGTATCACCTGTAAATAAATATGACCCAGATAATAAGCATATGCTGCCTTTTGAGTGGCCGGGAGTACTCAAAACTTTGAATGTAATAAAAGATAATTTTATCTCTTGATTGTCTTCAAGTAAAATTTCAGGCTCTTTAATACTTACTGGAATCCCGCTAATAAAAGAATAATTTTTTTCACAATCTGCAAGCATCTCAACATCATCTTTGTGAACTGCTAACGGCACTTTATACTTTAAACGAATTTTATCGTCTGCTATAACATGATCGTAATGTCCATGCGTGTTAATAATAATCTCAGGCTTCAAATTTTCCGACTCTATACCATTGATAATC
>JAITKL010000067.1 GCA_031278405.1 Endomicrobium sp.
TGCTTGCATATTTTGAATTTTTTATCTTTGTTATAAATCTGCCAAGCATCTCATTTGAATACTGATAAACAGCAAGTCTCTTTTGGGCTAAACTTTTGTTTACAATATTCCGCTCCAACTCTTTTGGAATTTTAATAGGCATAACTTTGTAATTGTCAGGTAAAGAATACGGCGGATGATTAGTAGTGGTCATTACATAAATGAATTGTCTTCTATTATCTTTACTTAAAATTTCAAATAAATACTCAAATAAATTCTCGTCATATACTCCCCATTGATTGCGTGGATAAGAATTGCCCAAACTTTCTTCGCCTAGAACATTGTCAAATCCCAAACTCGGCATAAAATTGCCTATATTTCTCCAGCCAGTATTGCCACCGTACTTTCAACCATAATAAGAATTACATTAGGCTTGATATTTTCAATTTTTTCGTTACGGCGAGTATATATTGATTAAAGATTATTCTGGTCGTTCAGATGGTATCTGGTTAATGTCTAAATTTAAATAATCAGCAAAAGCGCGTCTGATATTTTCTTTATAACCTGTCTTAGCGGCATAATCAAAATCTTTCTGCTTACTTTTAACTTCTATCGCTTCTTGCAATGTATAGACACCATTTATCGCTACTTTATTTAAAAATGTATTTAATGAAAGTTGAGTATCGTCCACTCCTAAAGGAAAAATTCCAAACAATCCTCTAGCAGCTATAAAGTTAACTATTATCATCAAAACCACAATTAGTATTTTTGAAACTGAAACCATCTTTTTATTTTCGGGAATGTTTTTATATTTAAACTTCAATATAAATTTCGAAACAACAAAAATTAAAACGTATGATAAAATGAAACTGACTATAACCAAAAACATATTATAATTTTCAGCCAGCGTTGATATTAAAGCACTTGTATCATCTTCAAGCAACCCAAAGACCATAATATTTAAATGATTTTGAAAATACGAATAATAGCAGAAATCTATTCCAAGTAAAACAAATAAACTTCCACTGCAATAGTATAATAAAATATCACATAACGACTGATTTTATTGTAGAAACTTTCTTTATTGGAAAATAAAAGCGTAACGAAAGCTAAAGTTACAGGCATATTTAGATAAGCCAAAACTGCCAAATCGTATCGTACTCCAAAGAAAAATGCTCTCGCTATATCTAGCCCAAAACCATCAAAATTTATACCTTTCTTTGTCGTAGTATTTAAAAAATATAAATCTTAACGCCGACATAAATATTAGAAATACAAGATTAAGAGAGATCCATTTAGAAAATAACAATTTAAAATTTTTTATGTTATTCTTTTTATAAAACAACTGCTATATAAATCTGTCAAAGTACAACAGCAAAGGCAATAATTAACTAAAATTTTGTTATTTTACAAAATCAACGGCATTTTGAAATACTATTTTTCCCCATCCATATTCGCCAGCAAAACCTTCTCTTGCCGGATGTTGAAGAGCAAACATATATCGTTCAGGGTGCGGCATAAGACCAAAAATATTTCCTTTGGTGTTACAAATTCCCGCAATTTGTTCAACAGAACCGTTTGGAGCTAGAGGATATTCTGGAATTGCACCATTTCTAGTTGAATATCTAAATACAATCTGATTATTTTTATTTAATTCTTCCAAAAGTTTAAAGTTTACAGGAATAAATTTCCCCTCGCCATGCGCTACAGGTAAAGTTATTACGTCAGGAAGATTTTTTGTCCAAATACAATTAGATTCGTTCTTAACTTTTTTTTCTGTTTTTAAATAAATCCAACGGCATTCAAACTTATCGGAATCGTTGTAAGAAAGCGTTGAAATTTGCTCAAATAGTTTAGGTTCAGGAAGCAAACCCATCTTAACCAAAACTTGAAAACCATTGCATATACCTATAACAGGCTTGCCACTTAGAGAGAATTTTTTTATCTTATCTCCAAGTTTATTTTTGATCTCATTAGCTAATACTTTTCCTGAAGCTATGTCATCGCCGTAAGAAAATCCTCCAGGGAAAACTAAGATGTCGTATTCAAAAATTTTATCTTTATTTTCTATAAGAGAGTTGATATGCACTCGTTCAGCCACTGCTGAGCACATCTCAAAGGCAGCTTGCGTTTCATAGTCGCAATTTGTGCCTGCAGTTCTTAAAATCAATGCTTTTGCTTTTTTCATATTTTATCCTGTCTTATTTACCAGCTTATAGTATTGCGCCAAGCTTTTAAAAGATTTCTTGATTTCTCTTTTACTTTTATTTTATTTTTTGCGCTTTCAAAAATTACATATTTATCTTCTCTTGCGCAACCGATTTCAGCAAAAACACAACCCTTAAAAATTTCTCTAAACTTAGACTCATTCTCAGGTCTTACTTCAACTATAAATCTACCGTTTGACTCAGAAAAAAGTATTTCAGAAACACTTAACTTACCTTCAGTTCTGATTGCGTCTATATCAACTTTTACACCTTTATCCCCTGCGAAAGCCATTTCGCTTATTGCAACTGCAAGACCACCTTCAGAACAATCATGACAAGACTCTATTAAGCCATTGTTTATAGCTTTATAAATTCTCTTCATTACTTCTTTTGATTCTTTTGGATACACGACAGGAACAACCCCGTCTTTAATATTTTTTATCTTTGCAAAAACAGAACCAGCGATCTCATTTCTTGTAAGGCCAAGAACAAATATTCTATTTCCGCCATTTTTAAGTGGCATTGTAACTGTATTTGCGACATTTTCTATAATGCCCATTGCAGATATTAAAAGCACAGGCGGTATAGAATATTTTTTTTCGTCAATGGAGTACTCGTTATGCAAACTGTCTTTGCCAGAGATAAAAGGAATGCCAAAAGCTTTCGACATATCGTAACAAGCATTTGCGGCGCTTACCAAAGTTCCTAAAATTTCAGGTTTGTTAGGATTTCCCCAGCAAAAATTATCAAGAAGAGATATCTTTTCCACATCCGCACCAACAGCCACAGCATTTCTTAAAGATTCTTCTATAACAGAAGCGGCCATTTTATATGTATTTATTTTCCCATAATTAGGATTTAATCCGTTAGATAAAACAACTCCTTTTTTAGTTCCATTTACCAATGTATAAGGAAATATAACGGATGCGTCACCGGGTCCTGAAACCTCTATATCTGTACCTTGCAAAGGCTTTACAATAGTTTGACCTTGCACTTCGTGGTCGTATTGTCTTATAATCCATTCTTTTGAACATACGTTCAAATCTGAAAGAACAGATTGCAAAATTTTTGAAAGATCATCCGAAGTCATTTTAATAGGCTTCTGAATCTTTTCTTCTTTTATTTTGCAAAAAGCAGATCTTTTAGGCTTTGGAATTCCGTCATGTAAGAAAGACATATCCATACTCGCCACAACATGACCATCATACTTCAACGTCAATTTTTTGTCTTTTGTAAATTCTCCGACAACTACAGCTTCAACATTTTCTTTCTTAAATAGTTCAACTATTCTTTTCTTATTTTTCGGCGGAACTGCAAACACCATACTTTCTTGAGCTTCGGAAATCCATATTTCCCAAGGTACGAGTCCGTCATATTTTAAAGGTACTTTATCTAAATAAACAATAACCCCTCTCTTTTCGCCAAGCTCGCCTATAGCACTGGATAACCCTCCAGCTCCACAATCGGTAACAGCTCTATAGAGTCTCAGATCTCTAGCTTTGAGCATTGTATCTAAAACTTTTTTTTCAACTATTGGGTTTCCTATCTGAACAGCACCTACATCAGATTCTTGATCAAGCTGCATGGAAGAAAACGTAGCTCCGTGTATTCCGTCCCTGCCTGTTCTTCCACCAACAACTAAAATCAAATCGCCTGAATTAACTTTTTTATCAATTTTATTTTTAGGAATTATTCCCATAGTACCGCAATAAACGAGCGGGTTTGCCATATATCCGTCGTCAAAATAAACGGCTCCATTTACGATAGGTATTCCCATTCTGTTGCCATAATCCCTCACGCCTGCCACAACGCCTTTAGCTATTTTCTTAGGGTGATGCATACCATCAGGTACTTGAGAATCTTTTGTGTCAGGATTACCAAAACAAAACACATCGGTATTTGCCAAAGGCTTAGCGCCAAGCCCAACACCTAATATGTCTCTTATAACACCACCTATACCCGTGGCAGAACCTCCGTATGGCTCAAGAGCCGACGGATGATTATGAGTCTCAACTTTAAAAGCTACTCCGTTTTTGGCGTCAAATTCTATTATGCCGGCATTGTCTTTAAATACCGATAGACACCATTTTTTGTTTAATTCCATAGTGGCTTTAAAAATGGTTTCTTTTAAAAGGTTATTGTAAGTTCTTTTTGTTTTTTTGGAATATTTTTCTTCCGTATATTCTATTATCCCTGTAAGCGTTTTATGCTTACAATGCTCGCTCCATGTCTGCGCTATTGTCTCTATTTCCACATCTGTAGGGTTCCTCTTTAGCTTTCTAAAATAAGACTGTACGGATTTCATCTCATCAAGCGACAAAGAAAGAACGTTTTTAGCGCTAAGATCTACCAACTCTTTGTCCGACAAATTTAAAATTTCTATAGTTCTGCAACTAGTTTTATTTTTCATTTTATTTTATACTCTTGGACCAACGTATTGGCTAATAATTTTACAGCTATTTTATTTAAAACGTTTTGAGAGGCGGTTCCGTGCAAATAATATTTATGCCCTGCTTTAACTTTGACATCTTTAATAATTCCCAAATCTTTTATGGCTTTTGCAACGCTTTCAGAAACTGTATCTGTAACACCTTTTTTATACAAAACTTCTATAATTGAATTTATCGGATTCTTGGATTTTTTTTCTTGCGCGACAGAAGTAACTTTAAATCCTTCAGTTATTTTATCACTGAGCAGTGCAGCTACCGTTTTAACTTCACTCTTATTTATATCTCCATCTATAATATATAGCGAAGAATAGTCAACTTTTTTCACACATTTAATACCAATGTCCAAGATCTCAGACAACACATGCTCTCCGCGAGAGTCTTTAAACCCTTTCTTTGGAAAAATATCTATCTCAAACATTAAAAAATTTCTCCAGTCAATTTTTCGTACACGCTGACGTATTTTTCCATAGTTTTTTCAACAATCTCTTTTGGAAGAACAGGAGCAGGAGAAGATTTATCCCAATTTATATTCTCAAGATAATCTCTGATGTATTGTTTATCAAGACTATCTTGAGGCTTGCCTTCTTCATATTTGCTCATTTCCCAAAATCTTGAAGAATCTGGCGTAAAAATTTCGTCTATCAATATCAGATTATTGTCATAAAAACCAAATTCTAACTTCGTATCTGCAACTATTATACCCTTTGTGAAAGCATAATCACTAATTTTTTTATAAAGCTCTATCGAAATTCTCTTTAAACTTTCTGCAGTGGCTTTTCCAACTCTTTTTACAGTCTCTTCAAAAGAAATATTTTCATCGTGCTTACCACCTTCTTCTTTGCTTGACGGCGTAAAAATAGGCTCGAGAAGCTTAGAAGATTCTTTTAATCCAGACAGTAATTTTATTGCACAAACTGTTTGAGATTTTTGGTACTCTTTCCAGCCTGAACCCGCTAAGTACCCTCTAACTATACATTCAATGTCTAGTCTATTGGCTTTTTTCACTATCATTGACCTGTCGCGGAGATATTCATATTTCTTAAGTCCCGTAGGAAATGTATTAAAATCTCCTGTGATAATATGATTCGGAACTATCCCATAAACAAAATCAAACCAAAACATTGAAAGTTTGTGCAAAATCTTGCCTTTATTTGGGATAAAAGTAGGAAGCACATGGTCAAAAGCCGAAATTCTGTCAGAAGCCACTATGAGATAACTCTGACCTAAGTCATAAACATTTCTAACCTTGCCTTTATGTACCAAAGGAAGGTTTATACTGTTTTCTTGATCGCTCATTTTTTGATTCCCTCTTTATGTTTTATAGTCCAAATTATATAAATTTTATTTTATATTAATTTTCTTATTTTTTTCTTTAGGAGATTATTAAGAAAAAGCAGTGTAAGGATTTTAAACAGACAAAAGTCTCCTTAGGTTAAAATCTAAGCAGTCTTATAAAGCAAGCAAGCAGTTTGCTAAGCCATTTTAAAGATTATATCGTTGTTTATTATATTTGAATTTCTTATTGCCTCACCATACCACTCTGTTAAAATTACATTCATTTTTGCAAAAAATAAATCATTTTTATGTACAGGATGATTTTGCTTGCTTGCGGACTCAACTTCATAATTCCACAGTTTTACGGAAAACGCCATTATCATTTTTACTTTGTTTGCCGTCAACTGCTTTTTTTTAAAATTTTCATAATCTTTAGGCTTCATCTGTATAGCATTTAGAAATGCTGTGTACTTAATTATATTAAAAGAGTTACCATCTTTAAATTCCAAAGAATCTTGTAAATCAGACTTCAATTCTTCGTCTGTAACTATAATCCCATATTTTTTAGCTTCCTGACAAAACAGCTCAGTTTGTACTAATGCCTGAATAACTCTTGCCTTAATTTCATTTAATTCTTTTTCATCCAAAGATTTGTTTGTAGTATGTTGATAGCTTTTTACTGAACTTTTATAAATTGAATAAAATAAATTCATTGGGATTTTGGATCCATTTATTTTAACAGCAAAATCTGAAGGTTTGTTAGATAAATACAATCCCGTTCCAAGAAATATTCCACCTAAAAAAGTTATTATAGTCACAATAAAAATCGCACGCATGTGCTTTCTAAAAAAATTCATCATTTCGTTTCCGCTCCATTGATTTTTCTTTTATTGTCATTGAAGATTTTCCGTAAAATTGCGAGTCTTCTGCTATGGAAAGTGCATTTGTTTTTATATCTCCGAATATCTTTGCAGAAGAAAGAAGTTCTATATTTTCTCTGCAACGTTAATATTTCCCTTTACGACTCCACTAACTGATATAACTCCGTTTTTATTATCCCTTCAAAAACTGTATTCGTCCGATGAGGGTTTCAGCTTCGTCAAGTAAATTTTTACTTTTTTTCTTAAACATTGTCATTCTTCGTCATTCTTCTCAGATTTAGCAAAAAAACAATCTGTTAAATAATGACTCTGGATTTACAACTCTACCTTTAAGTAAACTTCATAATGCAAGATGCAAGTGAAAACCTGTGGAGTGGCCTGCGTTTCCAATTTTGGTAATTATCCGTCCTCTTGAAACATAAACCAGGTTTTACCAGTCTATTTGAGAGGTGGACATAAACCATTCTATAGTTTATGTCCATGATCTACCACAATTGTATTGCCATAACCTGACTGCCAGCCTGAGTAGATGTCCTTGTCATTTGGCGTATACAAGCTATTGACTTATTCACTTTGTTTGCTATATCAAATCAAACCGAAATTATTCGTCCATCACAAGGACAACCACACAGTATAGCCATAAATAATAGCTTTTGTTTATCTATACAACACTATTATCTCATCATAATTTTGTTCCATAACATAGATTTATACTTTTCAGAGAAAAATCTATATTATCGAAAAAGATTCTGAATAGTTTAGAGAATTAGGTTTTCCTGAGAAAATTGAAATTAAAGCGTTAGAGTGAACGGGAGATATGCACCCCTTCACCTAAATTCCGTCCGGGACCTTCTTCTATTATGGATCTTTTCGTCAATTAAGGATAATAATACACTGCAATTTTTTTCATCGTAGAGAAATGCTAACATTAAAAGGTTTTTGCCATATGTACAAAAAGTATAGCAATCATGCTCCTTAAACCACAACCATGTTTTACTTTATAGTGAGCGTCTTCATGAAATAATGATACAAAACTATCTTTTTTATTTCAACTTTTTTGGGAGGAATTCGATATGGAAAAATTTGCTCAACCTTAAAAATCTATTATTGAATTTATATGAAATATAATTTTGGTAAAATTATATAATAATTATTATTTAAATTATTTTATTAAAAACAAGAGCAAGAGGTTCTTTAAAATATGTCCAAAAAGTTTAATTTTGAAAATTATATTGATTGCGTAGTTAAAATAATTCCGTTAAATATAGTGGCGCTCACAGCAATGACTCTCTATAGAATATTTTTCTTTTTTTACTTCAAAAATATTCCGCTGTTTGGACATTTTAAAGACATATTTAGAGCATTTGTTCTAGGCTTGCGTTTTGATTTATCAATCCTAGCATATATAAATTCTTTTGTGATTTTCATTTTTACGATTCTTTTGTTAATAAGAAACCTAGGGCTATTCAAAAAAGCAATATCCATTATAAAACTTTGGTATTGTCTTGCTTTCATAGCAATAGCTTTAGCTAATGCCGTTGATTTCGGTTTTTATATTTGTTTCGGGGAACACGTAAATATATTATTATTTGATTTTTTTGAAGATGACACTTTCGCTTTGATAAAAACAATTATCTCTGATTGGCGTTTTTATATAGTTTTATCCGCATTGATTTTAGTCGGGTTTATAATATGCAAAACTGTTTCTATAAACATAAAAGAACTTCTTAATATACATCGTCTTATAAACTTTTCTTACTGGAATGTTTTTGTTAAAATACTTATTGTTCTTTTAATATCGCTTATAACATTTTTATTTGCAAGAGGTACGGTTTCAATGTTTCCTTTAGGAAAATTCCATGCGCAGATATCTGTAAACTCGTTCATAAACAATATAGCGTTAACAGCAACGCACTCCATTACAGATGCAATTCAAGCGAAAACTGAACAAAATAGAGATAAAATAAATATTGCAAAAAAATTCGGTTTAGATGAGAAAGATATTAATTTATCAATATTTAGCAAAATATCAATTAAAAATACTAAAGCCAAAGAGATAAAGCCAAATGTGGTTTTTATAGTTTTGGAAAGTTTTGGGGAACTTCCAGTTTTGTATAATAGCGAAAAATTTAATGTACTTGGAGAGATGAAGAAACATTTTGACGAAGATTTGGTTTTGTATAATTTTTTACCAGCAGGTGTAATAACAATACATTGCTTGGAATCAACAATTCTTAACATGCCTCAAAGACCTTTTTCTATACAGGTAACCCAAAGCCCTAAAGCGTATAAACATTTTTCAAGCTCTTTAATTTTGCCTTATAAAAAGTCAGGTTACGTTACAAAAGCTATTTACGGAGGGAGTCTTGCTTGGCGTGGTCTTGAAGACTTTTTAAAAGCGCAAGGATTTGACGAAATATATGGAGAAGCCTCTATAAAAAATGAATATCGTCACGAATGGGGTATTAATGATGCTCAGTTTTTTGAAATTGTTTTAAGAGAACTGAAAAATAACAATAAACCTCAATTTATTTACGCAATGTCCACAGCAACCCATCCTCCTTATAAAACGCCTCCATATTATAAACCTTTAAAACTTGAAATTCCTAAAGAGCTTGAATGTATGATGACAGAGGGGCATCATCTTAAAAGAATTTTTGAAACTTATCAGTTTGCCAACAGGGAAGCTTCTAAATTTTTGGATATTGTAAAAAATTCTGAACTTAAGGATACCACTATAGTTGTTATAACAGGCGACCATAACCTTAGAGAAGTTAAAGCTTTTGTTCCTGAAGAACTTTTTAAAAGATACGCGGTTCCGATGTATTTATATGTACCTGAAAAATTGAAGAAAAAAATTGATGCAAATATCACAGCATGCCATATTGATATAGCACCAACTCTTTATGATTTGTCACTTTCACAAGTAGAGTATATAGCTTCAGGAGTAAGCATGTTGGACCAAGACAAAAGCCATATAGCGTTTAACAGCAACGGATTCATATTATCAAGAGATAAAGCCGTTTTATTTAACATAGAAAATGGAGAAATTTTATATTTTAATTTTGACTCAAAATCTAAAATACTTTCTATAACTGAGCCAACTGATGAACACAGTTTTATGTTAGAATACTATAAGAGAACTATATCAGCTTCAGATATGTATATAAATCAAAAATAACAGGAGATAAAAATGTACACAGCGTTTTTGGTTGCTATTGTTTTGATTATTCTTGCGGGAACTTATATCCTTGTAACTTATAACAAGTTGGTAACACTTAAAAACAGAGTAAAAGAAGCATGGAGCGATATAGAAACACAAATGAAACGCAGATACAACTTAATTCCAAACCTCGTTGAAACAGTAAAAGGATACGCTACGCATGAAAAAAACACTTTAGACACGGTCATAAAAGCAAGAAATGCGGCTATTTCGGCAACTGGAGACATATTAAGCAAGTCTCAAGCAGAAAATGCTTTGTCAGAAACATTAAAATCTCTTTTTGCATTATCGGAGAATTACCCAAATCTAAAAGCAAACCAAAACTTTTTGGAACTGCAAAGAGAGCTTGCTGATACCGAAAACAAAATACAAGCAAGCCGCAGGTTTTATAATTCAAACGTTTTATCTTTAAACACAAAACTTGATATGTTTCCAAGTAACAAAATAGGCAGAGCCTTTGAATTTACAAAACAAGAATTCTTTAAACTTAACGAGGACGAACGAGAAGCAAGAAGACCTGTTAAAGTTTCTTTTTAATTTACTATGTCAAAGATAACTATTTACGATTTTATAGAATCAAATACAAAAAAGACAATACTGCTTATTGTTCTGTTTCCGTTAACGCTTGCAGGATTGGTTTACTTGTGCTTGTTGTTTGTAAGCTTTATAAAAGTTTCAGACAGAAGCTTGACTGCATATAATCTTTCAACTTTTGCAGTTGCCAATGAGATAGCTATATATATTATTCCAATAATTTCTATCATTGCAATCTTCTGGATTCTGATAAGTTATTATGCAGGTCAATCTTTTATTTTATCAACAGTCGGAGCCATTGAACTTACAAAACAAAATGCTCCTGAAGTCGTAATGATTGTTGAAAATATTGCCATAGCGGCAGGGCTTCCAATACCTAAAGTTTATTCAATAAATGACGAAGGGCTCAACGCTTTTGCCACAGGAAGAAACCCTCAGCATTCTTACGTTGTTCTAACCAAAGGCATTATTAATAATCTAGAAAAATCTGAGCTTGAAGGCGTTATTGCACACGAAATGGCGCATATTGGCAACAGAGATATTCGCATAATGCTTATAATGATTGTATGCATAAGTTTCGCAACTGTAATTGCAGAAATACTATTGCGTACAGCGTTTATTACAAGGTCATCAGGAAACTCTAAAAATAATAATGCAACACAGATATTTCTATTTGTTTTGGCTGTATCTCTTTATGTATATGGATATTTAGTAGCTCCGTTGATAAAACTAGCCGTATCAAGGACAAGAGAATATCAAGCTGACGCTACGGCAGTTTTGATAACTAGAAACCCTCAAGGGTTGATAGTCGCATTGCAAAAAATATCTGGACACTCAACAGTTAAAAATCTAAGCGATAAACAAACAATGTCGCCAATGTGCATTGCAAACCCTCTAGCTAAAAACAAACAAAATTCACTTTTTGCAAAAGTTTCAGGACTCTTTGCAACGCACCCGCCTATTGAAAAAAGAATTAAAGCATTGCAAGCTATGGATGGAACAAAGTATGAAAATTTATAAAATAACAAACCCTCCGTTATAAACAGAGATACAATTTAAAAGTTATTAATTAAAATCTCCTGCCCTACTCACTTCTACGTCTCTATATGCAACTGCTGTTAGTGGATGATACCTTCTTCCTCGTTCCTCTCAATTGCCCCACTTATTTCTCCCATTATCGCTATTTCCCAATATGTGTGCCACTAAACGCCACCATCAGTCCTTCTGCTGAAGGCTACAGCAAATGCTACTATACTAGAATCCTATCCGTTCCAAAAAAAAGAAAGAAGTAAACATTCCACAATAGATATCTTTTTATAGCATAAGATAAAATTCACAAACTTTCTCTCTAAATTTTAGTTATATGGCGATATACTTGTATATAAGGACAATAAAGTATGAATT
This sequence comes from Endomicrobium sp., assembly GCA_031278405.1. Next base: position 11,954 of record JAITKL010000067.1, read on the forward strand.
TATTATATATGGAATATGGAAGTAAAGTTTTATAAAAGTTTCTAAAATATGAACAGTTACACTTTTTATGACGCGGCTACAGACACACTATTAACGACGATATATGTTTAACTGTAAAAGAAGAAAAGTCTCTTCTGACCATTACTTAAATGCGAGCAAAGTTGCTCTATTTAGACAAATGGATATGAAAAACGTCTTATATCACAAGTGTTCGCGACAAATGCTTGGACGTGATCTAGAGGGGCGTTTATTACAATCCTGATGTCTCTAATATGGATGTTATATCCCGACAATCCAACGTTTAAAAGAATGATACGTTTAGGAAAAAGCAGAAGAGGAATATGCCTTCCTCTTCTAAAAAGTAATCCAAGATGCATAATGATCCTTCTGAGACTGGCATATGAAAAGCCTAAAGAAGATACGGCAAACTTTGCAAAACAAAGTTTTTAGATTTAAGTCGTCTTAATGATCCATACAAGTTTTAGTCTACCTGTCAAGGATGTGGAAAATCCGTAAATAGCGGTTGGCCTTCTTATAAGTAAGAAAGAATGGAAAGCCAAATTATTTGTACTTAAATTTTAAGCATCCATATGAATAATTCATTTGTAAATCCTTACCAAGATTGCTGCTAACAAGCTTGCCTTTCCTTAATTAACATAGAAAAGTTGTTAAAAGAAATCTGACATGGGAGATTAGGACTAGGAATATTTTTAAAATGAATTTTGCCACAAACTTAAAAGCTTGTTTTACAGAATTAACGATAAGGCGGTGTAGATTATATAAATTTTTCTTCTTTTAATATTGTTACAAACATAGGCTTTCTGACTCGCTCATTAACTATTAAATTTTTATCAGATAATTAATTTTTCATAGATTCCCCCCCCAAAAAAAAATAATACAAGCCATGATTATTTATTTAAGCATCAAAAATTTTGTTGATTATTAATGTTAAGAATTTGTGAAAAGTTAAAATATATGATTTATAGAATGTGAGTTTAAATTAAATATTGCTTAGGGAATATGTTATCAACACCAAGAATTCCGTTTGAATCAAGACTTTTTTTAAATTGTGCCAGTTCTTTAAAACCTTCTTCTCCTAGCATTTTTGCTAGAAAAGCATGCCTTAATTTCCCTATACCGTGTTCAGCAGAAACCGTTCCACCAAGTTCAACAACTTTTTGAGCAATACGTATATACATTTTTCTGCATTCTTCGTATTCCTGATCATTGGTAGCAACTATATTGGCATGCAAGTGATTTTCACCTATATGACCAAATGTTAAATTAAAAACTCCAGCATTTTTAAATTCTTGTTCGCAAAAATCAATTATTGTAGAAAGTTTGCCATCCGGGACAGCAAAATCAGTACCTACCTTAGGAATCTTATTCTTTTTAACAACTTCGTTTACCTTTTCGGGAATCTTATGCCTAAAAACTCTAAACTTTTCCATCTCAGAAAGGTTTGAAGCAAACCAGACTTTTTCCAAATTTATACCGTTGTCTTCAATTTCTTTAACCCATTGCTCCATTAAGCTATCAAAATTATCTTCATAAATATCTTGTTCAAACATAATACCCACTTCAACATTTTCTGGTATAATTGGATAATCGTCCTTTATTAAAAATAATGCGTTTTTATCAAAATATTCCAAAGACATAGCGTTGATTGAATTTTTTAGATTTTCAGACTTTGCTCTTTTAGATATACTTTTTATTCTTTTGACAAACTCATAGGCTTTATTTCTATCGTCAAAAAATATTATACCCCCAAAAACTTCTTTAAAATGAGGTATAAGTTTTAATACCGACTCAATAAAAATGCAAAGCGTGCCTTCGGAACCTATAAGAATATCTGTAAAATCTGATTGAGGTTGATTATAATACCCCGCTGCGTTTTTAATGTTCGGCAGAACATATTTTGGAAGAGTTATCGTTTTTTTGCCTTTATTAGTATCAAAAATCAACTTCCCATTTTTATCAGCAAAATACTTGCCGCGTTCAATAACTGCGATAGATCCATCGACAAATGCAACTTTTAAAGCTTTAACATAATCTCTTGTAACTCCAAACTTAAAACCTCTTCCCCCAGAAGCATTTGTGGCAATATTGCCCCCAATAAAAGCGTTTTTTTCTGTAGGATCCGGAGGATACAGCCACCCTTCAGTATAAGTTTTTGCTTTTATATCACTAATTCTTGCTCCTGCTTGAACAGTAATTAATGCATGATTTTCATCAATTTTTTTGATTTCCCCTATTTTGTTTAATTTTTCTAAAGACAGAACTACTCCGCCAAAAGCAAGTCCTGAAGCTGTATTTGCAGTTAATGCACCGGCAACTGTTATCGGTATTTTTTTAGTTGACATCTCTTTTAGAAAAACCGGTATATCTTCTTCTTTTTCTGCTATAGCGACAAAATCGGCGTTAGAACCTCTAACGCCGGAATTATCTTCAAAATAATTTTGAATTATATCTTTGTCTTTTTTTACTATCATAAATTATAACATTTCCACAATGCCGACAAATTGCTCAAATAGTTATTGTCTCAACTTAACATCCAAGTCTGAATCTAATTTATTTAAGAGAATTGCGACATCGTCGTTTACTTCTTTATCGCTTAATGTTTTTTTGTCATTTCTATACGACAGTCTAAAAGAATAGCTTATTTTTCCATCACCCAATTTAGTTTCGTCATTGTACACAGAAAAGAGCGAATAATCTTTTAAGATACAGCCGGATTTCATGACGGCTTTTACAACTTTTTCTATTTCTACAAACTGTAGAGACTTGTCTGCAATTACAGAAATATCCCTTTTTACTATAGGAAATTTTGAGTATGCTTTATAAAAAGTGGTTTTTTTGACACATATATTCTCAACAGTTTCAAGATCCATTTCAAAGTAAAAAACTTCATCTTTAATATCAATATCGCTTCTTGTAAGCAAAGACTTTAAAATGCCAAATTGTCCTATTACTTTGCCTCTAAAAAGAATAGCCGCAGTTTTTCCTATATGAAAATAACTTGAAGGAATTAAGTTTTCAACTATCATAAACTCTTCCGACGGCAAAATATTTTTTATTATACCGCCGCCAAAATAAAAATCAAATTTAGGATTTACTTTTTGTTCAGACCACTTCCACCACTCATGCCAAACTCTGCCACACATCACAGCAGAAAAAGTTTTTCTTTCTCCAATTTCTGTAAAGATTTTACCATGCTCAAACAATGATACAGTCTCAGAACCTTGGCTTATATTAAGCATTAAATTTTTAAATAGACCCGGAAGCAAAGACGATCTTAAAAACTCGTTTTCCTTAGATATTGGATTTGCTATTTTGTAGTAATATTTTAATCCAAATTTTTCAAGTTCTGAAACTTCTAAAAAACTACAATTCAAAACTTCACTAAAACCAAGACCTCTCAGTTTAATTCTAAATTCTTCAACTATATATGAAAGAAACGAATTGCTTGGTGTATAGGGGCAATACCTATTCATCTTTGAAGTTGGTATAGCGTCATAACCCTTGATTCTTGCAAGTTCTTCAATCAAATCAACTTCAATTTTTATATCGTTGCGCCAAGACGGAATTGTACAAAGAATCATCTCGCCTCTAGGCTGTAAATCTATGCCTAAGAATCTTAAAATTTCGCCAATTTCATCTTCTTCAACAGTATAACCCAAGATCTTGCTTACTCTTTCAAACCTCAAAGCTATTTTTGTCTTTTCATATTTAACAGTATGCAAATCTTCAAGAGCTTCTTGCTTGCCGCCTGCAATTTCAGTTATAAGGTTTGCCGCTCTCCATACGGCAAGTTCAGTTATATCCCAACCCAAACCTCTTTCAAATCTGTAAGAGGAGTCTGACGAAAGATTTAATTTTTTTGAGGTCTTCCTTATTGAAGACGCGTCAAAGATGGCACTTTCAAGAAAAATCGTTTCAGTTTTATCGTCAACACCAGAAAATTCTCCACCCATAATTCCAGCTATAGCAACAGGTTTTTGCTCATCGGCAATAACAAGCATTCCGGTCTCTAATTTATAATCTTTTCCATCAAGAGCCGTTATTTTTTCCAAGTTAATAGCTTCTCTTACAATAATTTTTTTTGAAGAAAGTTTAGCTAGATCAAAAGCATGCAAAGGCTGTCCAAATTCAATCATAACAAAGTTTGTTATGTCAACTATATTATTTACTGACTTTATGCCACTTTTTGTCAAAATGTCTATAAGCCATTTCGGCGAATTTCCAACTTTAACGCCCGAAATAACGCTTCCTATATACCTCTTGCATAAATTGGACTTTATTTCAACGCAGTTTAACGCTGGAAGTTTTTTTAGAACTTTTACTTGCGGGACAGAAACAGCTTTGCGAAGTTTAGCTCCAATTTCTCTGGCAATACCTAAATAGCTTAAACAATCACCTCTATTAGTTGTTATTTCTATTTCCAAAATAGAATCTATACTAACCAAAACTCTTTCAAGAGGGATCGCTACTTCTATTTTTTCGTCAAGGACAAAAATCCCTTCAGACTCTTCTTTTAATCCAAGTTCTTTTTCCGAGCAAATCATGCCTTCAGAATTAACGCCTCTTATCTTTGATTTCTTTATTTCAAGGTTTCCCGGAAGAACCGCTCCGATTTTTGCAAGAGGAACAGTTTGCCCTAAAGCAATATTCTTTGCTCCGCAAACTATTGAATATTCCTTAGTTCCATCGCTTACTCTGCACAAAAAAAGTTTATCTGCTTCGGGATGTTTTTGGACACCTAAAACCTTTGCTGTCACAACGCCGGACCAAGCACAACCTTGGGAAATTACGGAAGACTCTATGCCGATAGATGTAAGAATTGAAGCGAGATCGCTAGGTCTCACTTCAAAATCAACAAATTCTTTTAGCAAGTTATATGATATCTTCATATTTATTTTTTTAAAACTGTTTTAAAAATCTCAAATCATTCTCATAGAATAAACGAATATCATCAACCCTATATTTAAACATAGCTATTCTTTCAACACCCAAGCCAAAAGCATAACCAGTGTATTTTCCAGAGTCATAATGAACAGCTTTTAAAACGTTTGGGTGTACCATACCACAACCCAAAATTTCTATCCAGCCCAAAGATTTACAAAGTCTGCACCCTTTTTCTTTGCAGAAAATGCATTGCATATCAACTTCCGCTGAAGGCTCTGTAAACTGAAAATGTGATGGTCTAAAACGTATATTTATATCAGAACCGAAAAAAATGTGCACAAAATCAGACAACACAGCCTTTAAATCCGCGAATGTTATATTTTCATCAACAGCCAAACCTTCAACCTGATGAAACGTTGAAAAATGCATAGCGTCAGAAGCCTCGTTTCTGTAAACTTTACCGGGAACAATAACCTTTATAGGCGGCTTATGTTTTTCCATAACGTGAATTTGCCCAGGAGAAGTATGCGTTCTAAGTAAAGCCTTCATACCTTCAACATAAAATGTGTCCTGTGTATCTCTGGCAGGGTGGTTGTCTGGTATATTTAAAGCCTCAAAATTATACCAATCGGTTTCTATTTCAGGTCCTTCGGCAACAGCAAAACCAAGAGATTTAAAAACAGCAGTTAGATCCTGTATCGTTTGTATTACAGGGTGAAAGCTTCCATTTGAAAAAGGAAAGTAAAAACTTTTGGAGTAATCAAGTTTTTCCTTGCGCATTTTTTCGTCAAGCAAAGATATTTTAAGATTTTCTTTTTTATTTTCTATTTCAGCCTCTATAACACTTTTGGCATTATTTGCCTCTGAACCAATTCTTTTTTTATCCTCAATTGAGTATGAAGACAACGATTTTAGAATTTGAGTTAAAACGCCACTTTTTCCGAGATATTCCACTTTAATATTTTCAAGAGTTGAAACATCGGCATTTTTCACTTTTTCTAACGCTTCATTTATAATTTGCCGAATATCTTTCATTACCAAATCCTTATATAAAGTAACTTAATTTTCAATGCCTATAAGTTTGTTCAAACGATCTCTGGCTATTTTATAATCAGGACGTATAGCTAAAGCCTTTGAATACATATCTTTCGCCTCATTGAGCAAATTGGAAACTTCTTTTATGAGTCCAATATTGTAATAAGCTTCCGCGTTTGATGGATTTACTTCCAAAACTTTTTTAAATTCTGCAACAGCTTCGTTGAATTTATTGTTCAAAAAATAAAATTTCCCCAGCTCTATATGATTTGCTTCTTGAGAATCATCTTTAATCATTATTTATCCCCTTTTAACTTAACCAAAGACTCTTTTGAACCGACAACCACCAAAATATCATTTTGGTCTATTTCGTCTTCAGGTCCAGGAACCATGTTTATTTTCTCTTTCATATCGCTCTGTCCATCATCGTTAATAAACGGAATTTGTTTGCGAATTGCGATGATGTTAACACCATAATTGTTTCTAAAACCAGATCTCTTTATTGTTTTGCCCCAAATTTCTTCAGGAGCAACTACTTCAATTAAATTATATTCTTTTGAAAGTTCTATTTGTTCCAAAATATTTGGAGATCTTATTCCATCAACAAGTTTTTTCGCCATTTCAAGTTCAGGATAAACTATTGTGTTAGCTCCTATTTTAGCCGCAACCTTTGAATGCCATGAACTTGCTGATTTTACAATAATATTTTTAACGCCAAGTTCTTTAACTATCAATGTTGAAAGAATGCTTGTTTCTATGCTTTCACCTATTGAAACTATAGCAGTGTCACAATCAGCAATTCCTGCGTCTTCCATAGCCTTTTCGTCAGTAGCATCAACTATCAATGCTTGAGTGACAAACGCACTTATTTTATTGATTATCTCAGAATCATTGTCAACAGCCAAAACTTGTATGTCTTTCTTTTCAAGCTCTACAGCTACGTTATAACCAAACGTTCCAAGTCCTATAACAGCATACTGTTTATTTTTCATTAAATTCCATTCTTTATCCGACTAATACTCTCCCTTCGGGATATTTAATCTTTTTCTTTGTAGTAATTGGAGTTATCATTAGGATAAGCATTGTTAATATTCCAATTCGTCCTGTTATCATAGCTATAATAATATATATCTTACCAGCTAAAGACAAATCGGGCGTAATATCAAGAGATAAGCCAACTGTGGCAAATGCCGAAATCACTTCAAAAACAACAGTTACAGGTCTTAAATAATTTTCTTGTAACATAATGACAAGCGACAACAATGCTATTAAAGCAAAAAATACTATAAAAATAACCAAAGCTTTCTTTACTATATCGTACGGTATTCTTCTTTTAAAGATAATATAGTCGTCATCGCCCTTTAGAACGCTTCTTATAAATACAAAAATTAAAGCCAACGTCGTGACTTTTATACCTCCTGCTGTGCTTCCTGGAGCTGCTCCAATAGACATAAAAATCATCAATACAATTTTAGTAAACTCGTCAAAAAGCGATGTTGGCACAGTATAAAATCCTGCTGTCCTAGAGCTTATCGCTTGAAAAAAAGCATTGTTTATTAAATGAAATAACCCCTGCCCTTTTAGTGAATCGGAAAATAAAAATAACAAAAACGATAGCATCATAATTATCAAAGTCATAGAAAGAACAACTTTTGTGTGCGTGGATAAATGTCTGCGTTTTTCTTTATAGGCATCGTAAATATCAACTATAACAAAAAAGCCAAACCCACCTAAAATTATCAAAATGGAAACAGTATAAATAACAGCTGGATTGCCAACAAACACGGTTAAACTATTGTTGAAAACACTAAATCCCGCATTACAAAATGCTGATATAGAGTGAAATATTCCTAAGTAAACAGCTCTTAAAAACGAGAAATCCCGAAGAAAAATCAGTGCTAAGACAACAGCTCCAACAAACTCTATTCCTAAAACAAAAATAATTGCCTTTGAAAGAAGATATTTTAGTCCCTTAAAAGACGACACATCAAAAAGCTCCTGCATGATACGCCTGTCTTTTAAAGCTACCTTGCCAAGAAGCAGAGTAATAACAGTAGAAACAAACATATATCCCAATCCACCCAACTGTATTAAAATTAAAATAATACTTTGCCCGAATGTAGAGTAGTATTCGCCTATATTCACAACTGAGAGACCAGTAACGCATACAGCAGAAACTGAAGTAAACAGATTTGTAATAAAAGAAAATTTACTAAAACTATTAGAGGCAGGCAACGACAAAAGTGTCGCACCTGCCACTATGAGCCCAAGAAAAAACAATATTAATGTTTTTGCCGGAGAAAATTTCATTTATTTTTAACTTAAGCGACTTTTGCAATCTCAACTAATTGTTTGAAAGTCGCATTATCGTTTACCGCAATTTCAGCAAGCATTTTTCTATCTATTGCCACGTTAGCCTTTTTAAGACCGAAAACAAACTTATTGTAAGAAATCCCTTCTTCTCTTACAGCAGCATTAAGACGAACTATCCAAAGAGTTCTGAAATTAGATTTATTGTCTTTTCTTCCCGTATAAGCATAATTAAGAGAACGTTCAACTTGTTGAATAACCATTCTCCAACGATTTTTCTTCGTTGCATAAGAACCTTTGGCAATCCTAAATATTTTTTTCTTCTTTTGTCTTGTATATACTGCGCTTTTTGCACGCATCACAAATCTCCTTAATTATATAAATATAAAAATAAAATTAACGTTAAAAACTGTAAGGCATAAACTTTTTCATAGCCTTCATATCTGAATCAGCCACTATAACAGCCTTTCTTGACTTTCTGTTCTGATTGCCAGAATCGCCAGTTAGCAAATGTCTCTGTCCGGGTTTCTTATATTTAACTTTCCCTTTTCCTATAACTTTGAAACGTTTTTTTGATCCACTGTGAGTCTTCATTTTAGGCATCTTTCCTCCCCGTTTATCAATACACTACTTAAACAAAACATTTCTATATTAAGCTAAACAGTTTGTCATTTAATTTATATTTTTACTTTAGATTTCTTTTTGGAATCAAAGTCATAAATATTCTGGTACCCATAGAAGAAGTTCTTCCTTCTGGTTCTGCTACATCAATCAAAGATTCTTTAATTTTATCTATAATTTTTATGCCCAAATCTTTGTGTTGCATCTCTCTACCTGAAAACATAGCTGTAAGTTGCACCTTATCTCCACCAGTTATAAATTCTCGAGCGCGCTTAATCTTAACTTCTAAATCATGCTCGCATATACGAGGTCTAATTCGTATTTCTTTTGAGTGGGAAATCTTTTGTTTCTTTTTGGCTTCTTTTTCTTTCTTCTCCATATTGTATTTAAACTTAGAGAAGTTGACTATTTTACATACAGGCGGATTTGCCTGAGGGGATATTTCAACCAAATCTAACTCTTTTGCCTGCGCTTTTGCGAAAGCTTCAGTCGTTTTTACTATTCCCGCAATAGTTCCGTCAGAATCAACAAGTCTTACTTCCGGAACTCTAATAAACTGATTTATACGAAATCTTCTATTTTTGACGCCCCCCCCCTCTTGACAGTCAGACATTGTCCCTTTTCAATTTTTAAATAAAATCAGAACAGATATAATATCTGCCCCGTAAATACATCTCTATACGACAAAAATATTGTTAACATTTAACCTTTCTCTAAATTACTTATACATTTCAAACACACGGTTAAGGTGAGGCGAATGACTTCTTTATAATTTAATTTTACAATAACAGTTTTCTTTTGTCAATCTGACACACTATCTTACAACAAGATATTAGACTTTTTGCAAAAATACAAAAAATAATATATATTTAGGATTTTACAAAGACTTTTTGGATTTCCAAAGTTTATTAGACGCCTTTTGAGAGCAGATATATAACACTTAAATAAATTTTATATTTTTAACATCTTAGGGAACCGAATGATCGCCTCAACCTCCTAACTTTGCTTTTAATACGTATCTATCGGATTATCTTTGCCACTTAACAGCTGTGCGGAAGCTTTTTTTGCTTTCAAAATAATTAAGGGCAAATATAGAGCTTCTGCTACAGCTATAAAGGGTACTGTCACTTGTCCAAAAGAAGAACCGTTAGCTATAGCCCTTCTCCATTAAGGCGAGCTGTGCAATAGATGCGACTTCGGATAAAATCATAGTCATTTTTGTTACGACTGTATTTGCTTTGTTTATACCTAGTAATTTCTTTCCCGTCATGCATAGCAATTCGTGGTTTATTACGCTAATCATTTTTGACATTTTGCGATTACGGGCATAGTCAAATAGCTCTACGTAATTTCCGTTTTTGCTTTTTTGGTACATTTTAATAATCCTAATCATTTACATCTTCCTATTGTTAGTACTTATTGCTTTTGTGTGTTGGACTTTTTGCATGCTTGTATTCCCACTTACTAGCCTTGTAATCATTGTGAGCTTGCTCCCATCTCATCTTGCAGTCATGGTCTTTTCTTGCTTCCTCCTTTTTCCATCATATATATATATTGTATTCTACTTCTCCCCAGTATATAGCTAATGTCATTAGTGCTATTAATAATCATTCCATAATTAGTTTTCCTCCTTACTTAATTATATTTTTTATTAGCACATA